>CALKBB010000323.1 GCA_937989795.1 uncultured Collinsella sp.
CCAGCCGGGCATGATCTCGTTGGCATACGCGATGGCGCCCGTCTTGGGATCGACGACGCCGGCGGCACCAATGCCGACGCCAAGGACCTCGACATCGGGATTCGCCTCGAGAGCAGCCTTGATGGACGCCTCGATGCGCTGGAAAACTGCCTCGCCGCCTTCTTGGGCCTCGGTGGGAACCTCGGCTTCAAAGACCGGATGGGGCACGCCGCCATCAGCCGGATACTCCATAATGGCAGTCGCAATCTTGGTGCCGCCGATATCGACGGAGCAAACGTACTTGTTCTCCATGTCGCTCTCCTTAGGAGATATAAACAACTACAGGAAATGCGCCGTCAGGCTAGCCGTCACAGCGCGGTAAAGGTTTTCCAGGTGCCCGAGATCGCCGAGAAGCCGTGTGGCCATTGACCTAATGGGTCATGGCCGCACGGTTGAACGGCGAGGTCGGGTGCCTGGGAAAGCTTTAAAGGAGGCCGTTGTCCTGGAGGACCTTCTTAATCGCCTCGACGTTCTCACCGGTCATGGCCTTCACCGGGCGCGGCATGGTCGGGCTGTCGAAGATGCCCATGAGGTTCATAGCGGTCTTGAAGGCGCCGACGCCACCGGCATAGCCCTGGACGCCCGAGGTGACATCCCAGATGTGCGAAATCTCATTGAGGCGATCCTGCTCGGCCTTGACGGTAGCCCAGTCACCAGCCTGAGCGGCCTTCCACTGACGCACGTAGCCCTCGGGCTCAACGTTGGCGAGACCCGGGACGGAACCGTCAGCGCCGCCGAGATAGGCGCCGTCGACAACAACCTCGTGACCGGTGAGGATGCTCATCGGATGGCCGTTCTTCTCGTTCTCCTGAACGAGGTAGCGGAACGAGATGTCATCACCCGAGGAATCCTTGACGCCAGCAAGGACGCCCTCGGCGCCGAGCTTGGCAAGAAGCTTCCAGGGAAGCTTGGTGTGGACGCACACGGGGATGTCGTAGGCGAAGATGGGCAGGTCGAGTTCCTCGTGAAGGATGCGGAAGTGCTCCTCGACCTCGGTCATGCCCTGCAGGGCATAGAACGGGCAGGTGGCGACGAGCGCATCGGCGCCCAGCTCCTGAGCGACCTTGCCGTGCTCGATCATGCGCTCGGTCTCGGTGTCGATGATGCCGACCAGAACGGGAACGCGGTGGTCGACGATACGGACGGCCTCTGCGACAATCTGGCGACGGCGCTCGTCGGTGGAGAAGACGACCTCGCCCGAGGAGCCCAGGAAGAACAGGCCATCGACGCCGGCATCGATCATGCGGTTGATGCTGCGCTCAAAGGAGGCAACGTCGAGCTGGTGGTCTTCGGTATCGGGAACAACGACGGGAGGGATAACGCCGGTGAATTTCTGAGTTGCCACAAGAATCTCCTTAGCTGTCTGGCGAGCGGCCCTATGCCGCTCACTCTTGTTGGCAGTGTCCAGGCCGTCTAGGCCAAAGAACACGAATAGAACGTTTGGTTAAAGAAGTCGACGACTTCGTTTTCGAACGCGTTAATACGCTCATGAGCGTATTTGGCATAGATGATATGCCTCCGGTCACACTCAAGACCGTTGAATACGGCAAACTGACCCTTGGGATCACTCACGGTGTCCATGAGCGATGTGCCCATGAGCACCGAGCCACGAACCCGAGGCGACAGCGTCTCGAGACCGCTGGGAAGCGGATTGGCAAGCGCCGTGCAGGCAAGGCCCCGCTCGTCCAGAGCAGAAACCGCCAGCGCGACACCGCCGCCAAGGCCCTCGCCCCATGCAAAGATGCGGTCGGGATCCATGCCATCAAGGTTGCGCGCAACCTTCGCCAACGCGCAGCCCCAACGGACACGCTCGACAAAAGCAGGCGAGGTAATCCCCTGCTGCAGATCGTTGGATCCAATAGTCTCATCGTCCAGCGCGAGGACTGCATACCCCATGGCGACAAATCTCGTCATGTGATGCCAGCCGCGCACGGGTCGGTCGATGTCGTGAAACATCAGGCATAGTGGCACAAGCTCGGATGCCCGGTCACGACCAACAGGCTCAATCAAACGGCCGTGCACGACATACCCGCCGAGCTCAAAGGAAACCTCGGAGTAGCGCGCGCACGGATTTGCGAAATCAATCGCCGTAACGGTCAGCCCGCAAACCTCAAGGTCCGAAGCGGCTGTCTCCAACTCGGAAACATCCGCAGAAGCATCGCCGCGCCAATCCCGGAAATCAGAGAGCCTTGACGAAACCGTCCCAGCAATTCCCGCAAGCTCGGGGACAATCAGCTCATCGATATTGCTCTCGCACTTAGACATGAGCCTCCCCTCCCTTGCAGAAAAACGGAATGATCAGATCGTCAAAATCCTGAATCTCCTCGTGACCGAAGCCTTCAAAGAACTCATGACGCTTTTCGCAGGTCAGGTTGTTGTAGACTGCAAACTGCGTCGCCGGAGGGCAGACGATATCGGCTGTGCCCGTGCCAAACAGCACGGGGCATTTGACCATGGGGGCAAAGTTCTTGGAATCGAAGTACGCCAGTTTGGCATAGGCCTCCTCAATACGAGTCGAGTCCTCGTCAAACCAACGCGACCAATAACGCAGGCCTTCATAAGCGATATCGTCGGCATCCAGATCCCAAACAAGGCGGAAATCCGACAGGAAGGGATAGAGGATGGCGGCGCGATTGATAAGCTCGCTGTTAAGCGCACAGGTCGCTATACCCAAACCGCCGCCCTGCGACGCGCCGTTCACAAACACACGGGCAAGATCGATGCCCTCGAGCTCGCGAACAATACGGCACAGAATGCGGATATCCTGGTGCAAGCGGACATAGTAAAGATTGGCCGGGTCGCCGTCGATACCGGCGACGATATGGCCCGCGACCGTTGTGCCCTCAAATCCGCCAATGTCCTCGGACGGACCTCCTTGACCAGGACAATCGAGAGCAATGAGCGCCATGCCCATGCCCGCAAACGATGCCTGCTCAAACCAGCTGCGACTCGCACCTGGATATCCATGGAACTGAAGTACCAATGGCATGGGCTCGTCCGAGACAGGTTTAAGGTACTTGGCGTGCAGGCGAGCGCCACACATGCCGGTATACCAGAGATCGAAAAGCTGGCAGGTCACGGCATCGGTGACCGATGCCGCCTCGATCGCATAGTCAAGCCCGACGGCGTCAGCCTCGGCCATGCGATCCTTCCAAAAGAGATCGAAATCTGATGGACGGGGCATGGCGCCTCGATATTCACCAAATTGCTGTTGTAGCTCCTGAGCACTTGGCATGGCTCGTGAACCCAACCTTTCGAAATCGCAACGGAGGTGCGCCCGGCAAGGGAACCGGGCGCACGGGAGGGAAAGCGAGGCTACTCGCCGAGCTTGGGATGCAGCAGCGACGGCGCAGCGCCGAGCAGCATCTTGGTGTAGGGGTCCTGAGGGTGCTGGAAGACCTGCTTGGCCTCGCCCTGCTCGACGATCTTGCCGCCATTCATAACGATGATGTCGTCAGAGATATAGCGGACCGTCTGGATGTCATGGCTAATGAACACCATGGCCAGGCCGAGCTCCTTCTTAAGGTCGGTCAGCAGGTTCAGAATCTGCGCGCGGACCGAAACGTCCAGAGCCGAGGTGGGCTCGTCGGCGATGATGGCATCGGGGTTCAGCGACAGGGCACGGGCAATTGCCACGCGCTGGCGCTGGCCGCCCGAAAGCTGGCCGGGAAGAACCTCGGCGGCGGAGCTGGGCAGGCCGGTGAGCTCCAAGAGCTCCTTGACGCGCTTCTCCTGCTCGGCCTCGGTACCCAGGTTGTGAACGCGCATGGGGTCGAGCAGTTGCTCGCGAACGACCATGCGGGGATTGAGCGCCGTGGCCGGGTTCTGGAACACGACCGAGATGACGCGACCCATGTGGCGACGGTCCTCGGCGGTACGTTTGGTAACGTCCTTGCCCTTAAAGTAGACCTTGCCGCTCGTGGGGGCCTGCAGGCCGCACATGACGTTAGCCGTGGTGGACTTTCCGCAACCAGACTCGCCGACGATGCCGATGGTCTGTCCGGGCATGAGCTTAATCGTTACACCCTGGACGGCGTGAACCAGGTTGGGGTGCAGAATCGAGCCGGTACGGGTCCTAAAGGTGACGTGGACGTCATCAAGGAAGATGATCGGCTCGACGCCGTTGACTGCGGTCTCGCTCATCTACATCACCTCCGCGTGAGGGGTCAAACCATTTGCCTTGAGCACCTCGTCGGGGAGCTCGGAATAGAAGTGCTCGGTGCCGGGCACGCGCTTGAAGACCGGACGGGTGTCCAGGCCAATGCGCGGATGACTCGAGCGGGGTGCGAAGCGATCGCCCTTGGGGAAATCGCGCGGGCTCGGAACGGCGCCGGGCACCTGGTGCAGGCGGCCCGAACCGCTCTCGATGGACAGGACGGAACCCAGAAGACCGCGAGTGTACTCGTGGATCGGGTTGGTGAGCAGCTCCTTGGTGGGCGCCTGCTCGATAACCTGGCCGGCGTACATAACCGTGATGTTATGAGCGACCTCGGCGACCAGTGCCAGGTCGTGCGAAACGAAGATCATGGCAAAGCCGAGCTTGGCCTGAAGGTCGTTAAGCAGCTTGATGACCTGCTTCTGGACGGTAACGTCCAGAGCGGTCGTGGGCTCGTCGCAGATGACCAGCTTGGGGTCGCGGGTAAGGGCCATAGCGATCAGAACGCGCTGACGCTGACCACCGGAAAGCTCATGCGGATAGCTCTCGAGCGTACGCTTGGGGTCGAGGCCCACGAGCTCCAGGAGCTCCTCGGCGCTACGGGTGCCGCCGCGCTTGGTGAGCTGCTTCATCTGGGCGGAAATGAGCATGGAGGGGTTGAGCGAGGACAGGGCGTCCTGATAGACCATGGCGATATCGGTACCGCGCAGGCCGAACCACTCCTTCTTGCTCATCTTGAGCAGATCGCGGCCCTCCCAGAGAACCTCACCAGAAAGGTGCTCGTCATCGTCGGTCAGGCCCATGATGGCCAGCGTGGTGATGGACTTACCGCAGCCGGACTCGCCTACCAGGCCCATGGTCTGGCCGGGACGGACGTCAAAGTTGACGTGGTCGACGACGTTGATGTCACCGTGGTGCTCAAACTGAATGCAGAAGTCACGGACCGAGAGAATCGGCTCGACAGACTCGTCGGGCACATGGCGGTCGTTACGCTTGAGCTCGACATCGCGCAGGGCGCCAAGGCGAGCGGAGAGGGACTGAGCCTGCTCTTTGTAGGCACGAACGGGGTCGGAGACCAGCAGATCGGCCTCGCGACGCTTGGAGGAATCGGTCGGATCCAGGGCGGCGGAGGGAGCAGCGGCCATGGCGTCGGTAATACCCTCGGAGAGGATGTTGAGCGCCAGGCAGGTGATCATAATGGCCAGGCCCGGGAACAGTGCCTGCCACCAACGGCCAGCGAGCACGCCGCCGCGGGCGTCGGCGAGGATGTTGCCCCAGGTAGCGGTGGGCTCCTGGATGCCGGCGCCGATGAAGGTCAGCGAGGCCTCGAAGATGATGGCGTCTGCGACCAGGGTAACGGTGAAGACCATGATCGGAGCGATGCAGTTGCGCAGAACATGCTTGATCAGAATCCACGGAGCCTTGGCGCCGGACACGATGACCGCGCGGACATAGTCCTCACCGTACTCGGACACGATGTTGGCGCGCACGATACGGGCGATCTGCGGAGTGTACATAAAGCCAATGGCGAAGATGATCGACGGCACGGAATTGCCCAGGATGGAGACGAAGACGGCAGCGAGGGCGATGCCCGGGATGGACATGATGATGTCCAGGATACGCATGATCGCCTCAGAGATAGACTTGCGCGAAACCGCTGCAAGGGCGCCCACGACCGAGCCGCAGACCAGAGCCATGGCAGTGGCGCCAAAGCCGATAATCAGCGAGTAACGACCACCGTAGAGCATACGCGACAGAATGTCGCGGCCCTTATCGTCGGTACCGAAGATAAATCCATTGCCGGGAGCCTGGCGAGCAGTGAAAATCTCGACCGGGCTATAGGGGGCAAGAAGGGGCGCCAAAATCGCAGTCAGGGCGACCAGCACCAGCACGACGGCGGCAATCTTAGAAGACAGCGTCATCTTCTTCCAGCCACCGAGCTTGAGCCCCTTGGAGGCAGCCTTCTCGAGCTGCTCGGTTTGCTTCTCTCGAATCTTTACCATAATCTACACCGTCCTGATGCGCGGGTTGATGAGCAGGTAGAGCATGTCAACCACGATGTTGATGATGATGAAGGCAAGAGCAACGACGATAACGACGCCCTGAACCAGGTTCGCCTCGTTGCCTTGAACGCCCTGCAGAATCGCAGTGCCCATGCCGGGGAGGTTGAAGATAACCTCGATGACGACGGCGCCGCCCATAAGGTAACCGATCTTAAGACCGAGGGTGGTGACCGGGGTGATCAGCGCATTGCGAAGAACGTTGATGCCGACGACGACCTTCTCGGGAACGCCGGCGCCACGAGCCATACGGACATAGTCCTTGTCGAGCTCCTCGACCATGGCGGTACGCACGATACGAGTCATCTGGCCCGTCAGCGGAAATGCCAAGGCGATAGCGGGCATGATCATACGTCCCAGATAGCCAACCGGATTCGTGGTGAAGTGAGGCAGAGCACCCGATGCCGGGAGCACCTTAAGGTAGGAAGAGAACAGCAGGATCAACAGAACGGCAAGCCAGAACGACGGGGTTGCCAAGCCGGCGATGGAAAAGACGCGGATCACTTGGTCCGGCCATTTGTCGCGATACAGTGCCGCGATGACGCCGAGCAAAAACGAAACGACCGCACCGATGGCAAGACCGATGAAGGTCAGCTGCATCGTGACGGGCAGGGCCGTGGAGATGCGCTTGGCAACGGAGTTGCGGGCAGCGCCGTAGGTACCCATGTCGCCATGAATCAAATCGCCCATATAGCGCACGTAGCGCACAGGCCAGGGGTCGTCCAGACCATACTTCTCATGGTACTCGGCAACCGCCTCGGGCGAGGCACCGTCACCCAACGCCGTATAGGCGGGGTCGGTCTTGGAGAACGACATAAGGAAGAACACCAGGACGGTGACGCCCAATGCCATGATCGGCAGCGCCACAAGACGCCTTCCAATCAAACGTAGCAAGTTGTTCACGTTCTCTCCCCTTTCTTTTGTCGGTAGGACCAACTGGTATATGAGTACGGATACTCATTACAAGACCCGAGCGACATCGTTGCCGCCCGGGTCTTTGTTTCAACTATGAGGACGTTGCCTTACGACCGACGCCCCACATATGACTCAAACGAGTCTTAGGCCTTGACGGTCGCGACGCCCCTGAAGGACATGCTCGTCGTGCCGATGCCCTTGAAGCCATCGAGGGCCTCGCCGTTGGGCGCGGTGGACGGATCGTCCCAGGAAGCGGAGACGGTCTTGACGTGGACAACGGGGTACAGAACGGCGTTGTCGGCGATGATGTCGAAGCACTCGTTCCACTTCTTCTGCTGCTCGTCGCCCTCGGCAGCAAGAGCCTCGTCCATGAGACCGTGAAGCTTCTGCCACTCAGCGGACTCCTTCCACGGGCAACGGGTCTGCATCCAGACGTTGTCGCCGTACCACCAGTTGAGCAGCAGGTCGGGGTCAGCGCCGAAGCAGGAAGGATCGCCAGGGGCAAGGAGGATATCGTAGGCCTCGCCGCCGTCGATGGCAGCGTAGGTGGCCGGCGAGGTATCGGTCTGGATGGTCACCTCAAAGCCGAGAGCGTCGAGGTCGTTCTTGACCTGGGCGGCCATGCCCTTGATCTGCTCGTTGTCGGTGGTGCGCAGGGTGATGGCACCCGGGGTGATGCCGGACTCCTCGATGAGCTTCTTGGCCTTCTTGGCGTCGGTCTTGTACACCGTGGAAGCCTCATGATAATTGGTGAAGCTCTTGGGCAGGTAGCAGCTGGCAGCGGTGGCAAGGCCGGCGAAGGTGTTGCTGACCATCTTCTCGGTGTCGAGCGCATACATGACAGCCTGACGGACCTTGACGTTGTTCCAAGGCTCCTTGGCGACGTTGAACATGATGAAGCGGGTGCCGAAACCCTGAACGTTATCGATCTTGCAGCCGGCGCTCTCGAGCTGGTCGACGGCGTCAGCGGTAACGAGCTCCATAACGAGCGTGGAGCCCTCCTGCTGAGCGGTAACGCGAGCGGTGGGGTCGGTCAGGATGCTGTACTGGATCTTCTTATCCTCGGCAGCATACTCACCGTTGTACTCGGGGTTGGGAACCAGGGTGATCTCGGTATCGGAGATAGAGTCGTACATCCAGGGGCCGGAGCCGATCGGCTGCTTGGCGCGATCCTCCTCGGTCTGGGTGGCCGGGGGAACGCGGATGATGGCAAGACGATCCTTGAGCAGAGAGAAGTTAGGGACCTTGGTCTTGACCGTCACGGTGCTGGCGTCCTTAGCCTCGATGGACTCGAAGGGCTGGAAGAACGGAGCATAGGTAGCGGAAGCGGCGCAAGCGGTGTAGGAGGCAACGACATCGTCAGCGGTGACCTCGGTGCCATCGGAGAACTTGGCGCCCTTGCGGATGGTAACCTCGAAAGTGGTGTCGTCCACAGACTTGGGGTCGTCGGTGGCGAGCTCGTTGAAGGTGCTGTAGTCGTGGTAATCGATGCCGTAGAGACCCTCGACGACGTGCCAGTTAGCACCCAGGCCCACAGCGGAGCCGGTGCTGGCGGGGTCGAAGCTGGACGGAGCGTAAGCGGAACCAGCGGTGATCACGCCGCCGCCACGGTTGGCGGAATCGGTGGAACCGGAAGCGGAACCCTCGTCGTTGGAGCTGCCACCGCAGCCGGTGAGACCAAGCCCTGCGACAGCAGCGACGCTGCCGGTGAGGCCGAGGAACGAACGCCTGGACATACCCTTGTTGATGATGGCCATGTCTTCTCCTATCAATAGAGAATCTTACCCGGGAGCACCTAGACTTGCCCCCGCGCAACTTGCGGACGATATATACCTTACCTACCGACAAACCCAACTTGGGTGCTGCGCTCGGCGACCGATACATACATACGCTTGAACGGTATTTACTACCGTTCACCGAATTCATTGACAAACGATTCGCCAGACAGTATGTATCGACGAGGTGAGATATCAGTCATCGTCAACCCGCAGGATAGCAGGGTTGTTCACCATGGCTAGTCAAACGTTTTAGCGTTAATAAAACCCGAAATCGACAGGTAATCGCCGCGAAATAAATGATTGAAAACGGGCCATCATGTATGTCAGTTGTTTAGAAGCACGTTTAGTTTTCGGAACGGTTGGCCGATGCCTGGGCGCGTTCGGCATTCCATGCAACAAGTGCCTCGTGGACCGCTTTGGCGACATCGGCCGGAACGCCTCGAACTTCCGCAATCTCCTGCTCGCTTGCCGCGCGCAAACGCTTCATCGAGCCAAAATGGCGCATAATGGCACGTTTTCTGGTGGGTCCCACGCCCGGAACGTCGTCAAGCACCGAAACCGTCATAGCCTTATCGCGCAACTCGCGATGGAACGTAATCGCAAATCGGTGGGATTCATCGCGAACCTGCTTGATCAGATAAAGCGAAGCGGAGCCGGTCGGCAGCACGACGGGGGTCTCGTCCCACGGCACGAAAACTTCCTCATCGGCCTTTGCCAAGCCACAAACTGGTATATCGAGGCCAAGCGCCTCAAGTTGCTTAATTGCAGCGGTCAATTGCGGTTTGCCGCCATCGACAACGAGCAAATCGGGGCGCGAGCCAAAGCGCTCGTCCGCCATGCGCTCGGGAGCATAGCGACGCCCCAGAACCTCGGACATCGACACGAAGTCGTTCGCCTCGTCCAGTTCGGCCTGGATTTTAAAGCGTCGGTACTGACTCTTGTCGGCACGGCCGTTGGTAAACACCACCATCGACGCAACTGTGAAGGTGCCATGCAGCGTGGAAATATCGAAGCACTCGATACGCATCGGAGGCTCGGGCAGTGCCAGAGCACTCTCAAGCTCCAAAAGTGCCTGATTGGTGCGATCGTCGGCATAACCCGTGCGCATCATGTAGCGCATAAGGGCATGACGGGCATTTCTGGATGCCATATCGAGTAATCGATGCTTTTCGCCGCGCTGAGGTCTATGGAGATGGCAGGAGCGCTCGCGCTTGGCCGCAAGCCACTCCCCCAGCGCCTCCGCGTCCTCAAGCTCAACAGAAAGGTTAATCTCAGCTGGAATATCAGCTGTCTCGTCGTAATAGCGCTTAAGAAAACCCGACTGGAGTTCCTCCTCATCGACATCGAGGCCCTTATCGAGAATAAACTCACAGGTTCGAACCGTTCGGCCCTCGCGCACGACAAAGACGCAGGCAGCCGAGATGGTCTCCTCGCGATAAAAGCCAATGACATCGATATCGACACTGGACGGAAATACGACCTGTTGGCGATCATCCAGGCCCCTGATGACATCTAGACGACGCTTGACGCGCGCCGCACGCTCAAAATCGAGCGCCTCGGCAGCCTCTGCCATCTCGGTCGTGAGCTCGTCGACGACATCCTTGCGATGGCCAGACAAAAAGCGCTCGACGCGCTTAACGTTCTTGGCATAGTCGGCGGGAGAAATCGCACCGACACACGCTCCCGGCCCTCGGCCGACATGATAGTCAAAGCAAGGCCGTCCGTTTTGCGCGCAAATCATATTGACGATATCTTCTTCGCCCTTGTGGGACTCGACAATACGGCGGCATCGACGCCACTCCGCACAAGCCGCCGAGCAGATCGGGATCACCTTGCGCAACGTATCAATGGTCTCACGCGCCGCGCGGCTGTCGGTATAGGGACCAAAATAACGCGTTCCCGGCTTATGGCGCTCACGCGTATATTTGATAGCTGGGAACAGATCGCTCTTGGTGATAGCGATAAAGGGATAGCTCTTGTCGTCCTTAAGGTCCACATTAAAGTACGGATGGTACTGGCCGATCAGGTTGCGCTCGAGTACAAGCGCCTCGTGCTCGGTCTCCACCACGATATAGTCGAAACTCGCCACCAGCTGCATCATAAGTGGAATCTTCTGACGCTCATCTTGCAGCGTTACGTATTGGCGCATGCGGGCGCGCAGGTTTTTCGCCTTACCCACATAGATGACATCGCCCTTGGCATCTTTCCAAAGGTAACATCCGGGCTGCGTGGGAACGCGCGAAACCTGCTCGGCGAGTGTTGGAATGTTGTCGTGACCGGCCACGCGCACCTACTTGCGACGAAGCAGCGCCGAGACCTCGGGCATCTTAAGGACGACGGCAAGGCCAAAGGTAACAGCAAGCGAGACGACACCCGCAACGCAAACGTAGCCAAGAGTAATCAGAATCGAGCCGCCGAGCGCGCCGAAAAAGTGCTCAAGCGTCCACATGACACCGGCACCCGCAGCCGCACCCAGGCCTCCAAGCAAAAGGCCAAAGAAGCCGCCATGCAGAATAGATTTGACCTGAAGGCCATGCAGGCGACGGCGCAGC
The DNA here is from genome assembly GCA_937989795.1 of uncultured Collinsella sp. Lineage (GTDB taxonomy): Bacteria > Actinomycetota > Coriobacteriia > Coriobacteriales > Coriobacteriaceae > Collinsella. The sequence continues at coordinate 11,501 of CALKBB010000323.1, forward strand.
CACCACAGCGAGCAGCCAACCAAAATCACGTAGTCGACAACATACGAAAGTGCGATCGCAGGCATGCCGTAGCCAAGCACCACGCCAAACAACAGCACCGAACCGACCTGTCCGATGGTGGAGTAAAGACAATAACGACCGAAGGGCTTCATATCGAGCAAGGCCGAGAAGCTCTTCTGCATAAGCACAACCGCTCCGTAAAGTGGCAACGAAGGAGCCTGGTAAATAAGGAACTCCGACACCAACGCAACACCAGACTCATCGAACTTGCCAGTGCAGTAGATCATATTGAGCGGGCGGGCGAAGACGATCAAATACAGTGCAAATGGAATTAGGAAGAAGAGAATCTGAGCAACGCCGTTCGAGATGCCGCTGCGAACGCTATCGTAGTCTTGCTCCTGAGCATCATGCGAAAGCTCGGTATATAGCGCCGTCGAGAGCGAGACGGCGATTAGAGCATAAGGCAGGGTATACCACAAGCGCGCGTATGCAATGACAGAAGGTCCGGTCTCGGGCTGCACCACCAGCGCGGCGGCATTGATAATGGAGGTCTGGACAAACGTGCACACCGTGGCGAGCAGCGTCGGGATACCGAGCGCAATCGTCTGACGAAGCGCAGGATCCTTAAAGTCGATATGGATATGGGGATGCACGCCGTACTTGCCAAGCGCGGGAATCTGGCAGGCCATCTGGACAAAGACGCCGAGGGTCGTGCCAGCCGAAATCAAGATGATGCCTGCATGCTCGCCAAATTGCGCGGACACGGGCGCAAAACCAATAAAGCTGGCGATAACGATCACGTTGTTCAAAACGGGGGCGAACGTCGACCAAAAGTAATCGCGATGCGCGTTGAGAACGCCCGAGAACACCGAGCCCAGACCATAAAACAATATCTGGATGGCAAAGAAACGGAACATGAACGCAGCGGTATCCATGCTGCCGCCGTCACCCGAAAGGAACGATTGCGTCCAAATAAAGCCCGGAGCGAACACGGTACCCAGCACCGAAATGCCGCCCAGCAGCAAGAGCAGGATGCCAAGCAGGTTGCCCACATATTCATTTGAGGCTTCGCGGCCCTGTTCACGCCTCACGCCCATGTACACGGGCAAAAACGCCGTCACGAGCATGCCGCCCATCACGAGTTCGTAGAGCATATTGGGCAGGTTGTTAGCGACCTGATAGGAGGACGAGAGCAGCGACATGCCGATGGCGGCTGCCATGGCCCACGTGCGGATGAAACCGGTGACACGCGACAAAATGGTCAATACGGTCATAAGGCCGGCAGACCGACCAACCGTGGAGTAGTCGGACGAGCCCATATCGTCTATGTGATCCTGAGATTCCAT
>CALKBB010000324.1 GCA_937989795.1 uncultured Collinsella sp.
CTGCATGTCCTTGGACGGGACGTACTTGCAGGAGTTGCGCACCAGATGCACCAGGCAGCGCTGCGCCACCGCGTCCGGGAATATCGCGCGCAGGCCGTCGGCCAGCCCCGACACGCCGTCCATGCTCACGAACAGCACGTCCTCGACGCCGCGCTGGCGCAGCTCGTCGAACACGCCCATCCAGTGGTGCGCGCCCTCGGTCTCCTGCATCCACAGCCCGAGCACGTCCTTGCGCCCGGCCAGGTCGTAGGCGACTATCGCGTAGACCGCCATGCTGCGCGCGCCGCGCCCGCGCCTCACCGGCACGTAGAGGCAGTCGACGAACATGAACGCGTACACGGGCTCCAGCGGGCGCGAGCGCCACCGCTCGAGCTCCTCCCACACCCTGTCGGTGATGGCCGAGACCGTCTCGGCGCTCATCGAGAAGCCGTATATCTCGCGCACCGTGGCGGCTATGTCGCGCTGCGACATGCCCCGCGCGTACATCGACATCACCCGCGACTCTATGCCGGTCAGGTCGCGCTCGCCCTTGGGCACCACCGCGGGCTCGAAGGTGGCGTCGCGGTCGCGGGGCACGTCGATGGGGACCTCGCCGGCGCTCGTGCGCACCACCTTGCGCGTGTAGCCGTTGCGCCTGTTCGGCCCGTCCTTGGGGCCCTTGTCGTTGTCCGGGTAGCCCAGGTGGGCCTCGAGCTCGGCCTTGAGCATCGTCTCGATCATCGGCCCGAACACCGAGCGCAGGGCCTCCTGCGCCTCCTCGGCGGTCTTCGGCGAGAACTCCTCCATGATGGCGGCCGCCACGCGCTCGGCGGCGGGGTCGCCCTTCTTCCTCCTGGTCACGGTCGTCTCCAATCTGCCGCGGGCCATGCCGCGGCCATCGTAGCATGGCCGGCGCCCTGCGCCGGCGACGATCGCCTCCGGAGACGTTGCCCCTTGAGGGGACTTACGCAGACAATCTTACAGACCCAGCCTCCTTGGTTTTATGCCCCCGAATTCGCAACTTTTGTCACTTTTGGGCAAATTGTTTTACGCTGGCGGGCTTTAGCCCATGTTGCTTCGCACAGCCGTGAGGCGTTTCATGTCCACAAGTTTCGGGCGCGCTTCTCGTTCGGGACGGTCGGCCTGCCTTGGTTGCGTTCGCTCCGAA
>CALKBB010000325.1 GCA_937989795.1 uncultured Collinsella sp.
ACTGCAATCAACGGCGTCGCCGGTCATGACGTCCGCGCCGGAGCGGTCGTAGCAGGTGACCTCGTGGCCGAGCGCCGCCATGCGGCGGGCGAGCTCGGTCACGACGACCTCCACGCCGCCCTCGCGGGAGCCGTATCTCTTATGCCCGATCATCGCGATGCGCATCTAGCACGCACCCTTGCCGGTGAAGACTTCGATTACCGTGAGGATGACGATCTTGAGGTCCGTTATGGGGCCGCGCTTGGCGATGTACTCCAGGTCTCGGCGGACCATGCCGTCGAAGCCGGTCGAGTTGCGCTCCGTCACCTGCCACCAGCCGGTTATCCCGGGCTTCACGGCCAGGCGCTGCAGGTCGAACTCGGTGTACTCCGCGACCTCGTTGGGCAGAGGCGGGCGCGGGCCCACGACGGACATCTGGCCCAGGAATACGTTGAGGAACTGCGGGAACTCGTCGATGGAGTGCTTGCGGATGAACTTGCCGATCTTGGTGACGCGCGGGTCGTCCCTCATCTTGAACATGGCGCCGGCGATCTCGTTTCGCCCCTTGAGCTCGGCGAGGCGCTCGTCGGCGTCTTTGTACATGGAGCGGAACTTCCACATGCGGAAGGTGGACAGGCTGCCGTCGCGGTGGGTCTGGCCCACGCGGATCTGGCTGTAGAACGGGTTGCCCTCGCTCTCCATGCGGATGGCTGCGGCAAGCGCCAGGCTCGGCACGGCGATGACTGCCAGCACGCAGCCGCTGAACACGATGTCGAACGCGCGCTTTACGGCACGGTAACCCAGGCGCGTGCGGTCCCAGTCCTTCACGGCCTGCATGGCCTTGTAGCGCACGCTCACCTCGCCGCCATTCATGGCCTGGGCAACAAGCGCGGCCCCCACCGGCGCGTTTTGCCCTGTCATTTCTTTAGTAGTCAAGCTCAAATCCACGTCCCTGCCCCCAGGGATCCCCCCTGTCCCGTTAGACAGTCGCCTGCAGCTAGGCGATCACCTTTTTAAGGTTTCGCATTACGCGCTGCTCGGCTGAAAGCACGGCAAGGCCAACACGCGTGGTTACGCGTCGGCCGCACAAGTCGAGCTCCAAATAAGCAGTGCTCTTGCGTCTATTAATGGTTTTGATAAGGCCTTCGTGGCCCAGCAGCGGGCCTGCCGTCACTACGACCTGGTCGCCGTCTTTTAAGGCCTCGCTCATGGGAACTACGCGGTCTCCCTTATGCGTAAAACTGCCAATAAGCTGGACCTCTTCTTTTGCCAGCGGCACAAAATAACCGTCCTGGGATAGCACCCGGGCAAAGTCATCCATGCGCAGCAGATACTGTTGCACGGTGCGGGGGTCTGCCGTATCGCAGATGAGATAACCGGGAAAGAGCGGCTTGGTCGTATTGACCCATTCGCCGTGTACTTTGATCTCGGTTTGAAATTGGGGGGTAAAAGAGCTCCTGCATAGCGCCAACCGGCACCACACGCTCAATGCGCTCGCGCATTACGTCTTCGCGACCGTTAATGACCTGGATCACATACCACACGAGCACCACCCCCTTGCTGTCTTACGTGTGGCTCATGGGGTTTGGGTATGGCTTCGCCAGGGCGCTTGTGCGCGAAGGCGCTCCATATTCAAACCCTGGGCCCAGTCAGACAAGCACGTGACTATGTCCCACCGCGAACGGTATGTATAAAAGCAGCACTGAGGTCACAGGCACGTATCGCAAGAATGCCAACAACCTCAGCTG
>CALKBB010000326.1 GCA_937989795.1 uncultured Collinsella sp.
GACAAACTTAATATATTTCGCCGCCCCTCTGCCAAGCTCGGGAGACGACACGTTGATGTCTGCTTAACTCTGCTCGCTCAGCTAATTACTTTGTTGGGGGTCCACTATTTGCTGAAGGGTGAACTTACACTGCATTGGCTCGCCTTCTGCTTGCGGCTTTTCCTCGTCAAAATCGAAGATCATGATGGCGCAGTTGGGGAGTTTTGCTGGGAGCTCGAAGCCCTCTGGGGCTGCAGCCTTGATGAATTGGCGGCTGGCGCTGCCGTGGCTTACTGCTAGGAGGGTTTCGATATCCTCGGCGCCCATGATATTGGTGAGGGTGTCTACCATGCGGTCCTGCAGGGCATGGCTTCCTTCTCCGCCTAATGGAATCAGGTCCTCGCCGGGGTCCCAGACGTCGGTGGGCAGGGCGTCGTGGGGGCCTTCTTCGAAGGTGCCGTAGCTGCGCTCGATGATGCCTTCGCAGGGCTCGACTGCTGCATCCGGACCGAGGAGTTCGCATGCGACGAGACTTGCCGTGTCCATGGCTCGGCCTAAGGGCGATGAGACCACTTTGTCGGGGACGACGCCATGGACCTTGAGCCATGCGGCGGCTGTCTGCGCCTGTTGACGACCCAAATTGGTGAGCGGTGAATCGCAGCGACCCTGGACGAGCTTTTTGACGTTGAATTCCGTCTGGCCGTGGCGGAGCAGATACAGCTTCTTCATAGTCTCCCCTTCTGTATAACTTACCTTGCCGGCACAGCCCTACTCGTGGGTATGCCCTACGTAGTCTTCGTCGATCGTAATCTTGGCAATCGACTTGGGATATTCCGATTCGACCCGTTGTGCCAGCGCGTGTTTGAGCTCATCGGCATCCATGTCCAAATCCGAGGGTCGCACACAGTCAAAGATCACATTGGTGTGCGTGGGGCCCGGCACGCAGCGCAGATCGTGAATCGAAAGGCGACTATCGATCTCTTGAGCCATAGCGTTGATGCACAGGCGCATGCTCGCCACATTTGAATCGTCGGTCACGATGGGATCGTAATGGAGCGTGACGATCATGCCGTCCTCGTCCCTAAACGACTGCTCGATGTTATCGAGCGTGTCGTGACTTTCCAGCGGGCTGGCCTCGGCCGCCATCTCGGCGTGCGCACTTGCAAACTTCCTGCCCGGACCGTAATCGTGAACCATCAGGTCATGAACACCCAAAACGCCGGGGTAGCTCATGATCTTGTCTCGGATGTGCTTGACCAGCTTGGGATCGGGTGCCTGGCCCAAAAGGGGGCTCACCGTATCTTGGATAAGCTCAAAGCCGCTCCAGCCAATATAGGCGCCAACGGCAAGGCCGACCCAAGCATCAAGATTGACATGCGTCACCTGGGAAACAATCGCGCACGCCAGCACAGCGCCTGTGGCCAGGACATCGTTCTTTGAGTCCTGAGCCGTCGCATGCAGCGTATCGGACTCAATACGGTCACCGAGCTTTTGGTTGAGGGCCGCCATCCAGAGCTTTACGACCATCGAAAGCACTAGAACCGTCACCAGGGCAAGCGAGAACTCGACAGGTTCGGGGTGGATGACGCGCTCAACCGAGGACTTGATAAGCTCAAGGCCGATCAGCAGTACGAGTGCCGCCACGACCAGACCCGAGAGATACTCGTAGCGACCGTGACCGTAAGGATGCTCGGGGTCGGCCGGCTTGCTCGCCAGCTTAAAGCCCAGCACGCTCACGATATTCGAGCTGGCATCGGACAGGTTGTTCATGGCATCCGCCACGATTGAAACCGATCCCGAAACCACTCCAATTGCGCCCTTCGCAGCGCATAGTGCCACATTGGCGAGAATACACACCATGCCCGTCAACGTACCCACGCGTGCACGGTCGCCCTGCGCACGCTTAACAATCCACTCGACCATCTACATCCGCCCCCACGGTACTGCCTATATATCTATTGCTCAAACGGATTGTAGTGTAGCCACTTTGCCCCACAGATACAAAAAGGCCGCAACCCACACGGGCCACGACCTTGGAATGTGACATGCGGACTGTCCCTTTGTCACATCGTGCGGTACTGACCGATTGCGCGGTACTTTTCGTAGCGGAGGTTTGTGAGGGTCGCGTCGTCGAGCTGCCCAAGCGTATCGAAGGCATCAAATGCCGAGGACATGACGGCACCGGCGATCTCCTCATGCGACAGGCCCCTATCGTCAACAATGCCGTCGATGATGCCGAGCGCCAACAGATCGGGGGCCGTGAGCTTAAGCGCCTCGGCGGCCTCATTCGCGCGCTCGGTATCCTTCCACAGGATCGACGCACAGGCCTCGGGGCTCACGACCGAATAGGCCGAGCTCGAGAGCATCAGGATGCGGTCGGCCACGGACAGCGCCAGCGCGCCACCAGAGCCGCCCTCGCCTGTCACCACCGAGACAATCGGCGTCTTGAGGCCGCTCATCTCCATGAGATTCTGGGCAATCGCCTCGCCCTGGCCGCGCTCCTCGGCACCGATGCCGCAAAACGCGCCCGAAGTATCGACCAGACACAGAACCGGTCGACCAAACTTTTCGGCCTGGCGCATAAGGCGACGCGCTTTGCGGTAGCCCTCGGGATGTGCCATACCAAAGTTGCGACGCATGCGCTCTTTGGTCGTGGTACCGCGCTCGACGGCGATAACCGTCACGGGTCGCCCGTCTTTCCAGCCAATGCCAGCCACCACGGCGGCGTCGTCGCCAAAGTAACGGTCGCCATGCAGCTCCACAAATCCATCCAGGCCCAGCGAGATCATCTCGCCCGCCGTGGTGCGATCTGCCGAGCGGGTCTGTTTGACAATCTCGAGCGCGGTTTTTGGTGCGGTCGAGCGCTTGAACAAGTGTCCCAGCTTTTTGCCGCGACGACCCGTATGCACGATCTCATGCGGTGCCCCCAGGCCGGGCGCGTGCCCTTCGTGCAGTGCCAGCAGCTCGCCTACCGTGAGCGCAATCTCGCCACGCGGAACAACGGCATCGCAAAAGCCGTGCTCCAGCAAAAACTCGGAGCGCTGGAATCCCTTGGGCAGGCGCTTGTGCATGTTCTGCTCGATCACGCGCGGGCCGGCAAATGCCGTCAGGGCATCGGGCTCGGCCAGGATAATATCGCCCTCCATGGCAAAGCTCGCGGTTACGCCTCCGGTCGTGGGATCAGTGAGCACCGTGATATACAGGCCGCCCACCTCGCTATGGCGCCTAACCGCCGCAGAAATCTTGGCCATCTGCATAAGCGATGTCACGCCCTCTTGCATGCGTGCACCGCCCGAAACGGTAAAGCCGACAACTGGCAATCCAAGCTCGGTCGCTCGCTCAAATGTGCGACAGATCTTCTCGCCCACCACGGAACCCATCGAGCCCATCATAAAGTTGGCGTCCATAAAGAAGAGCGCGGCATCGCAACCGCAGATTTTGCCCCTGCCGCACACAACGGCGTCGCGCTCGCCCGAACGCTCGCACACGCTCTTGAGCTTGTCGGCATAGCCGGGAAACGAGAGGAAGTCCTCCGACGCCAGATTGGCATCCCATTCCTCAAACGTGCCCTCGTCGACCGTCATGCGCATGCGCGCGCGACCGCTCACGCGAAAGTGTTTGCCGCAACGAGGACAGACCTCGAGGTTGTCGTGCAGGCGTGCCTCATCGATCACACGGCGGCACTCCGGGCACTTGATAAACACGTGGCGTGCGGGAAACTCGGCGCACGACTCGGTTATCGGCCCCTCAAGGACATTGACCGTCTTCGCTTTTCTATTCATCAGCATAGAGATGCCCCATCAGATCGGTGTGGTACATGCCCGACAAGAACTCGTCGTTTGCCAGCACGTCGAGCTGAAGCTCGCTGTTTTCGCTCACGCCCTCAATCACGAGCTCGCCCAGGGCCGAGCGCATCTTGCGAATGGCGCCGTCACGCGTGGGCGCACACACGATGAGCTTGCCGAGCATAGAGTCGTAGTACGGCGGAACTTTCGCACCGGTAAACATGGCGGAATCCCAGCGTACGCGCGGACCGCCCGGCACACGCAACGCGGTGACCGTTCCGCAGGACGGCAGAAAGTCCGGCGTTTCGGCATTGATGCGGCACTCCATGGCGTGGTTGCGGACCGGCATGTCCTCCTGCTCAAAGGGCAGAGGCTGGCCGGCTGCCACGCGCAGCTGCCACTTGACCAAGTCGGTATCGGTCACAAACTCTGTAACCGGATGCTCCACCTGCAAGCGCGTGTTCATTTCCATAAAATAGAAATTGCCGTCGTCCGAATACAGAAACTCGATGGTACCGGCTCCTTCGTAGCCGACGGCACGAGCCAGGTCACGCGCTGCCTTGTGCATGCGAGCACGAATGTCGTTGTGTCCGTCGAGGCACGGCGCGGGACTCTCTTCGATCAGCTTTTGGTTGCGACGCTGCACCGAGCACTCGCGCTCGCCGAGCGAAAATACATGGCCCTGCTTATCGGCCATAATCTGCACCTCAACGTGGTGCGCCGGCGCGACGAACTTCTCCATGTAGCACTCGCCGTCGCCAAAAACGGCCTCGCCCTCGGCACGCGCCTCGATGAACGCCTTTGCCGCATCTTCCACGCGCTCGACCTTGCGAATGCCGCGACCGCCACCGCCCGCGCGCGCCTTAATGAGCACGGGGCAGCCAATGCGCTCGGCCTCGGCCGTCGCCTCCTCGGGACTTTTGAGCAAATCGCAGCCCGGCACGATGGGCACGCCCGCCGCGGCAGCCGTTCGGCGTGCGGCGTCCTTGTCGCCCATGCTGTCGATCACCTCGGCCGAAGGACCGACAAAAGCCAGGCCATACTTGTCGCAGTCGCGTACAAAGCTCGCCTTCTCGGAAAAGAAGCCGTACCCAGGATGGATCGCCTTTGCGCCCGACTTTACGGCACAGGTGAGCACGGCATCGTCGTTGAGGTAGCTCTCGGCAAGACGCGGGCCACCGATGCAATACGCCTCGTCGGCAAGTTGCACGTGCAGCGCGTCCGCATCGGCCGTGGAGTAGACGGCGACGGTCTTGATGCCCATATCACGGCACGCGCGGATAACACGGACCGCGACTTCGCCGCGGTTGGCGATGAGCACTTTGTCGAACATGAAGACTTCCTTAACTTTCGTGCATGAGTGCAAAGGACATATCGGCGCGGCAGCAAACCTCACCGTTGACGCTCGCAGTACCCGTCGCAAAGCGGAACGGCCCGCGCGCTCGCGTGATGGAGCACACCAGGTCCACCGTGTCGCCCGGGCGCACCGGACGCTTAAAGCGCACCTTGTCCAGACTCGTGTAGAACGGCGTCGCGCCGCGCGCCTCCTCATCGCCCATCAGCAGCACGCAGCAGTTCTGGGCGAGCATCTCGCATTGGATCACGCCGGGGACCACCGGGTTTCCCGGAAAATGCCCCTGCAAAAAGTACTCGTCGCCCGTGATCGTGATCTTGCCGTGGGCCTCGTCGCCCACCAGCTCGGCTTTGTCGAGCAAAAGCATCGGCTCTCGATGCGGCAACAGCTTCTTGAGCTCTTCTTTGTTCATGGATATCACCTATCCGATCCTCATGAGGCAGCTGCCGAACTCCACGAGGTCGCCGTCGGCCACGCAGATCTCGAGCACCTCGCCATCCGCCTCTGCCGTCACCTCGTTGAGAACCTTCATGGCCTCGATGATGCAAAGGGTCTCGCCAGCCTTGACCTTGGAGCCCACGTGCACAAACGGTTCGTCGCCCGGCGCCGGGGCAGCATAGAAAACGCCGACCATGGGAGCGGTCACCTCGATGCCCTTCGGCTTCGGTGCGGCGGCAGGCGTCTGCGCGGCGGGCTCCGGTGCGGCGGCAGGCACGGCGACAGGAGCCACCGCCGGAGCAGTCACGGCACTCGGCATAGGCATGGGCACGGCAACCGGCTGCGCGGCGCTCGCGCGCTCGAGTTCGACCGCGGTGCCATCGGGCTCCTCCACGCGCACGCGCGTAAGGCCGCGGTCCTCCATCACATCGGCTATCTCGGCAAGTCTTTTGGAATCCATGCTCTAGCTCCTTGCATATCTACGCAGCGCGATGGCGGCATTGTGTCCGCCAAAGCCCAGATTGGTCGAAAGCGCCCAGGTAAGGTCGGCGCGAACCGCTCGATTAGGCGTGTAATCAAGATCGCAGACGGGATCGGGCGTGTGGTAGTTAATGGTCGGCGGCACCACACCCTGCTCGAGCGCCATGGCACAGGCCATGACCTCGATGGCGCCCGTAGCACCGATCATGTGGCCGGTCATCGACTTGGTCGACGAGACGTGCGCGGCGCGTGCCGCGTCCTCGCCGAGCGCACGCTTAATGCCCGCCGTCTCGGACGAATCGTTGAGCTTGGTCGAGGTGCCGTGAGCGTTGATGTAGAGGCCCTCGGAAGGCTTAACGTCGCCCTCGGCCACTGCCAGCGATATCGCACGGGCGATACCTGCCGCATCCGGGTCGGGACTCGTGATGTGGTAGGCGTCATCGGTGTTGCCGTAGCCCACGACCTCGGCGTAAATGTGCGCACCGCGAGCCCGTGCATGTTCCATGCTCTCGAGTACCAGCACGCAGGCGCCCTCGCCCATCACAAAGCCGTCGCGGTCTGCATCGAACGGGCGGCAGGCCGTCGCGGGATCGGGGTTGGTGGTCAATGCACGGCAGGACGTAAAGCCCGCAACGGCATCGGGGATGATTGCGGCCTCGGCACCGCCAGCCAGGATTGCATCGGCATAGCCGTGCTTGATGGCGCGGAACGCCTCGCCCACCGCATGGGCAGAAGTCGCGCAAGCGGTCACCACGGGCAGGGTCGGGCCCTTTGCCTTATGGCGAATCGCAATGTTGCCCGAAGCCATGTTGGGAATCATCATCGCAATCATGTAGGGCGATGCGCGACGAGGCCCGCGATCGGCAATCGTGTGGACGTTGTCGACAAGCGTCTGCATGCCGCCCACGCCCGAGCCCACATAGACACCCAGGCGATCGCGATCGACCGCGCCCTCAACATCGAGGCCCGCATCGTGCATGGCCTCATCCGACGCCGCCATCGCAAACTGTACACAGGGGTCGAGATGCTTGGCGTCGTGCTTGCCAAAGTACTCGTTGCCGTCAAAGCCCTTGACCTCGGCCGCCACTTTAACGGCGAACGCATCGGTATCGAAGTGCGTGATCGGGCCGATACCGCACGTGCCGGCGCACATGGCCGCCCAGGTGGCAAGCGCGGTATTGCCGAGCGGCGATACGGCACCGATGCCGGTGATTGCAACTCTCTGTTCCATCATGGTCTCCTCATCCAAGCCGTTGTTCGGCCCTGGTTTCTACATCGCCATTCCGCCGTCGACGCGCACGACCTCGCCCGTAATGTAAGCGGCCGCATCGCTCGCCAAAAAGCGCACCACGCCGGCCACTTCCTCGGGGCGCGCCATGCGCTTAAGGGGAATCTGCTCCTCGGTTGCCGCACGCACCTTCTCCGAGAGCTTTGCCGTCATATCTGTCTCGACAAACCCGGGGGCGACCGCGTTCACTCGTACGCCGCGGAGCGCAAGCTCGCGCGCTACCGCCTTGGTCAGGCCGATAACGCCCGCCTTGGAGGCAGCATAGTTGGCCTGCCCGGCATTGCCCATCAGGCCCACAACCGAGCTCATGTTGACGACGCAACCGCCGCGCTGGCGCATAAAGGTCTTGGTGAGCGCGCGCGTCGTATTGAACGTGCCCTTGAGATTGACATCGAGCACGCGGTCGAAGGCATCGTCGCCCATACGCATGAGCAGGCCGTCGCGCGTGATGCCGGCGTTGTTGACGAGCACCCAAATGGAGCCAAAGTCATTGAGAACCGTCTCCACGCATGTGTTGACGGCATCGGGGTCGGCCACGTCACATTGATATGCGCGCGCCGTGGCGCCTGACGCCTCGCAGGCTTCACACGTCTCGCGCGCCGCGTCGACGCTACCGGCATAAACGACGGCGATATCGTAGCCATCCTCCGCCAGGCCCACGGCACAAGCGCGACCGATGCCGCGCGAGCCGCCCGTAACCAGTGCCACGCGACGCAAGTCGTTGCGCTCGAGCGTGCCGTTGTTCAAGTTGCCCATGTCATTCCTTTCGGGTTATAGCCCTGTGGACTATGCGAGCTCGTCGGCAATAGCTGCGACCTGCTCGGCCGTTTCGCACGAATACACGCGAACGTCGCTCAGCGTACGCTTGACCAGGCCCGACAGCGTTTTGCCAGGGCCAACCTCAATAAACGTGTCGATGCCTTGATCCTGCAGAGCATGCAGCGTTTCGACCCAGCGCACGGCATGGCTCACCTGGTTGGCCAAGACATCCGATGCTGCTCGCGGGTCCGCCGGATAGGGCGCCGCCGTCATATTTGCCATAACAGGAATGAGCAACGGGGACGGCGTGTGACCGGCCTCGATATATGCAGCAAGGCCACAAGTCGCCTCGGCCATATAGGGGCTATGGAATGCACCCGACACCGCGACTTTCATAGCGCGGCCGCCAGCCTCTTTTACCAGGACGTCGAGCTCCTGCAGCGCCTCGGGCGCTCCGGCCACAACCGTCTGCTGCGGGCTGTTGTAGTTGACCGGCCAGCAGTCCTCGCCGGCTTGCGCAGCCAGGTTCTCGACTTGCGCTGCATCGAGCTTGATGACGGCGCGCATGCCGCCCGGATGGCGCTCGGCAGCCGCGGCCATCAATGCCGCGCGCTCACACACGAGCTCAAAACCCGCTCGCGTATCGAATGCCCCCGCAAAGGTGAGCGCGGCGACCTCGCCAAGCGAAAAACCCGCACAGGCGGCAGGCACCACGCCGCGCTCACGCAGGGCGGTAGCCGCTGCCAGGTCGTGAACGAACACGCACGGCTGCGTGTTCTCGGTCTGCGAGAGCTCCTCCTTGGAGGCGCTCCGGCACTGCTCGCTGGTCCCCGGGCGCACCTCGTCTGCAATGGCGAACACCTCGGCAGCCGCCGGCGATGCCTCGATCAGGTCAACGCCCATCGCGGGGTGCTGGGCGCCCTGGCCGGCAAACAGAAACGCTACGCTACCCATGTGGACGCACCCTTCAGAACGCGCTCGGCACCATCGACCAGGTCGTCAACGATTTCACGTGCGCTTTGGCGCTCGTTGACCATGCCGGCAATCTGCCCACACAAAAACGAACCCTCTTCGTAATTGCCGTCCTTGGCGGCCTTGCGAAGGGCGCCCGTACCCATGGCCCCGAGCTCCTCGGCACTTGCGCCCGCCGCCTCACTTTTGGCGTAGGCATTGGTAAAGGGGTTCTTGAGCGCACGCACCGGATGTCCCGTCGAACGACCGGTCGCGCGCGTCGAGGTGTCTCCCGCCTTGAGCACCAGCTCTTTGTATTGTTCGGAGACGGTACACTCATCGGCAACGAGAAAACGTGTTCCCACCTGGACGCCAGCGGCGCCAAGCATAAAGGCCGCTGCCACGCCGCGACCGTCGGCGATACCGCCAGCTGCCACAACGGGGACATCGACCGCGTCGACAACCTGCGGAACGAGCGCCATCGTCGATGTCTCGCCAATATGTCCACCCGATTCGGTGCCTTCGGCAACCACGGCGGTGGCCCCGCGACGCGCCACGAGACGCGCCAGTGCCACCGAGGCAACGACCGGGATGACCTTGATGCCGGCGTCGTTCCAAGCCTTCATGTACTTGGTGGGATTGCCGGCACCCGTCACGACGACCGGCACCTGCTCGTCAATCACAACCTGCGCGACCTGGTCGGCAAACGGGCTCATAAGCATGACGTTCACACCAAAGGGCTTATCCGTCTTGGTGCGCAGCTCGTGAATCTGATCGCGCAGCCAGTTGGCGTCGGCATTCATGGCCGCGATGATTCCCAACCCGCCGGCCTCGGACACGGCCGATGCCAGCGAGGCATCGGCAATCCAGGCCATGCCGCCCTGGAACACGGGCTTTTCGATGCCGAGCAGCTCGCAGAGAGGAGTCTTGAGCATCTCTACTTCTCCAATGCCGCCTCGACCGTATCGGCGAACTCGCCGACCGTCTTGGGGTTCTCCTCGGTATCGAGCTGAATGCCAAACTCGTCCTCGACGGCGACGAGGATCTCGACGGTACCCAGACTGTCGAGACCAATCTCCTCGAGCGTGGACTCGGGCTTCATCTCGACGTCGTCAAGGCCAGCGGTCTCGCGGATAACGTCGCAAACGCGCTCGAAGGTCTTCTGATCTGCCATGGTAGTTCTCCTTTGTTTGTGCCCTAGGGGCGTTTTTATTTCCTATGTGCGACTACTTCCAGCGAAGTAAATAGCCACCTATATCCAAACCGGCGCCAAATCCAACGAGGGCGATGGTGTCGCCCGCAGTCAGTGCGTCGGTACGTGCCAGCCGGTCAAGCGCAAAGGGAATGCAGGCGCTCGAAATGTTGCCGGTCTCGCGCAGCGTTCGAACCACGCGCTCGTCTGGCACGCCGAGGCGCTTGACCGCCTGACTCAGGATTCGTTCGTTAGCCTGATGGAATACAAAATGATCGATGTCTTCGACCGAAATGCCCGCATCGATCGCAAGCTTATGGACCGTGTCGCAGATGGCGCTGACGCCGAACTTGAACACGCGGCGGCCTTTCATGGACAGCACGCTCTCACTATCTGCGGAGTCCTTAAACGGCGAGGTGCCGATCAGACCGGGAACGCGCAACGTCTCGACGTCGGGCGCCGTCGAAAGCTCGACGGCAAGGGGGCTGTCTCCCCCAGCTTCTATCACTGCAGCACCCGCGCCGTCACCAAAGAGCACGCACGTGGCGCGATCTGTCCAGTCAAGCGCGCGCGTCATCTGCTCGGCAGCAACGACAAGCACATGCTTGGCTCGTCCTCGGGCGATATAGCCCTCGGCGACATCGAGCGCAAATACGAAGCCGGCGCAGGCCGCCGAGACATCGAAGGCAGGGCACGTCGCGCCCAGACGCACGGCAACGGCACATGCCTCAGCGGGAACGAGATGGTCACCCGTTGTCGTCGAGCAGACGATCAGATCCAGCTGGCTCGCGTCGATTCCGGACACCTGGAGTGCCCGCTCGCTCGCTGCTACGGCAAGGTCGTCAAGTGACTCGGTGGTGCAGACGTGGCGGCTCTTGATACCTGTGCGAGTAAAAATCCACTCATCCGAGGTATCGAGGAACTCAGACAGCTCGTCATTGGAAACACTGCGCTTAGGAAGCGCCGAGCCTGTTCCAAGAATCGTGAAACCCATCACTAACCTCCTTTGAGTTGTTGACGTGTTTACATCGACCAAGAGAGGATAACGCATTTCAGTCGTTGTTGACGTGTTAACATTAAATTGTTCAAATGCGACAAAGGCTTCACATTGTGTCTATCTCTCGACACCATTACGCGATTGCCTTATTACCTTAGGAGGTAGCAGCTGTTATGGATTCTCGTTTAACGGTGGTCGACGTAACCGGATCGACCAACGATGACCTGCTCGAAGCAGGAAAACAGGGAGCGCCGCACGGCACAGGACTTGCCGCCCGGGCTCAGACAGCAGGACGCGGCCGGCGCGGCCACAAGTGGGATTCAACCGCCGGCAACCTATTGCTTTCGATTGTTCTGCGCCCATGCGTTAATCCTGCAAAGTACTCTGGTCTTGCCGCCGTCAGCGGCCTAGCGGTGCTCGAGGCGCTCGAAATGCAGGGCCTTGCAAACGAGATTGACCTCAAATGGCCCAACGATCTGGTCGCGCGAGGGCGCAAGCTCGGCGGCATTCTGGTCGAGGCCGCACGCGATAACGAAGGCAAACCTTTCGCCGTCTGCGGCATTGGCGTCAATGTGAACTATGTGCCCTCGGAGGTTCCCGATGGCGGCCTGCCGGCAATCGGTCTCTCGGATCTCAACGAGAACGTTCCCGCCGTCGATGTGTTACTCAAGGAGGTCTATCACACCGTCGTAAACGCTGTGAACGCGTGGGCAGAGCGTCTCCACGCCATGGAAGATAACGCCGGACCACTCGCGCCCGTCCACGGCGAATATGTCGCTCACCTCAATTGGATTGGGGAGCACGTTATCGCCCGTTCCCCTGCCGGTGACGAGCTGGCACGCGGCATCTTTAAAACCGTCGATGCCTTTGGTCGCGCGTGTATCGAAACGGAAGGCGGCGTGCTATCCTTCCATTTTGAGGAGGCATCGCTGCGCCCCTTGAGCGAATAGGGCGCCGCAGCCACCTACTCGGCAGCAATACCCGGCAGTCCAAACCATCATTCAAAACAAAAGAGCCCCGCTACCGTAATGGCAGCGGGGCTCTGTAAGCTATGAGCGATATCGCTTAGAGCTTGATGTCGATGTCGACGCCAGCGGGAAGGTCGAGACGCATGAGCGAATCAACGGTGCCCGAGGTGGGGTCGAGGATGTCGATGAGGCGCTTGTGGGTGCGCATCTCGAACTGCTCACGGGAGTCCTTGTTCACGTGCGGCGAGCGGATAACCGTGTACAGGTTGCGCTCGGTGGGCAGGGGGACAGGACCGGAAACGCGAGCGCCAGTCTTCTGAGCGGTCTCAACGATGAGCTTCGCGGACTGATCGACGACCTCGTGATCATAGCCCTTGAGGCGAATGCGGATCTTCTGGGTAGCCAACTTAAACCTCCAAAGAGTGCGAGAGATGTTCTCGCGGATTACGTAACAGGGAGCTCGAACTTAGGCGTTCTTGCTCATGACCTCGTCCACGATGGACTTGGGCGCGGGCTCATAAGAGTCGAACTGCATCGTGTAGGATGCACGGCCCTGGGTCTGGGAGCGAAGGTCGGTAGCGTAACCGAACATCTCGCCCAGCGGCACCTTGGCACGGATGAGCTTGCTGTTCTTGCGATCCTCCATGCCCTCGATCTTGCCGCGACGACCGGAGAGGTTGCCCATAACGTCGCCCATGTACTGCTCGGGGGTCTCGACCTCGACAGCCATGATCGGCTCGAGCAGCTGCGGATCGGACTTCTTGAGGGCGTCCTTGATAGCCATGGAACCGGCGATCTTGAAGGCGGCCTCGGAGGAGTCGACCTCGTGGTAAGAACCGTCGAACAGGGTGACCTTGACGTCGAGGACCGGGAAGCCGGCGATAACACCGGTGTTCAGGGCCTCCTGGATGCCCTTGTCGATGGACGGGATGTACTCCTTGGGCACGACGCCGCCGACGATAGCGTTGACGAACTCGTAGCCGAAGCCCTCCTCCATCTTCTCGAGCTTGATGACGGCGTGGCCGTACTGACCGCGACCGCCGGACTGACGGACGAACTTGCCCTCAGCCTTCTCGACGTCGTGACCAGCGGTCTCGCGGTAGGCAACCTGGGGCTTACCAACGTTAGCGTCAACCTTGAACTCGCGGAGCAGACGGTCGACGATGATCTCCAGATGCAGCTCGCCCATGCCGGCGATGATGGTCT
>CALKBB010000327.1 GCA_937989795.1 uncultured Collinsella sp.
GCACTAAATGTGCTCTTCGTGCGAGCCCAGGACCTGACCGAGCGAAAAGCTTGCGCCTGGCCTTTGGCGGCGCGACCGAGATGGTGGAATTGTGTGCAGCCCGGATTTCCGTTGACCGACGCCGGGGTCCCCGCCATAATACTTTCGGTTCACGCACGAATCCGCTGCCAGAGACAGCCGGCGCAAACGGGCATCGCCCGCGAGCTTAATGGGATATCCCGCCAGCCGAGGTGGTCGAGCAGATATGTCTTCTCGCCCCCGTCGCTCATGCAGCGCGGGGGCTTTCTTTTTGGACATGCCCCCGTCACGTCCTTGTGGCGGACCGTGCCCGGAAAGAATTCGAGGAGGTGTAATTCATGCCCCAGCAGTACAAAATCGACAAGGTTGCAGAGATCGAGTCCCGTATCGCCGAGAACGCCGGTCTGTTCGTCGTCAACTACAACGGTCTGACGGTTAAGCAGGCTCAGGAGCTGCGTCATCAGCTTCGCGAGTGCGGCGCCGAGATGAAGGTCTACAAGAACAACCTGGTCAAGATCGCTCTCAAGAACCAGGAGCAGCCCGAGCTCGACGAGATCCTCGCCGGCCCCGTCGCTTATGTGTTCTACGAGTCCGAGCCGGTCGAGGCCGCTAAGGCCCTTAAGGATTTCTCCGCTAAGTCCAAGGGCGTCCTTGAGATCAAGGGCGGTATCTCCGACGGCAAGGCCGTTTCCGCTGATGATGTTAAGGCTATCGCCGAGCTGCCCACCAAGGATCAGCTTCTCGGCCAGATCGCCGGTCTCATCTCCGGTTTCGCTCGCGACATCGCTGTCTGCGTCAACGGCGTTTCCTCTGGTCTCGCTCGTTCGATCCAGCAGGTCTCCGAGCAGAAGGCAGCCTAGTCGCTGTTTTCACCCGCGGCGGCAACGCCGCACCCCTGGCGCATTCGCGCCGTGTTTTAACTGATCTCCGTGCACAGACACGGAAACCGAAAGGACTTAGAAATGGCTAAGCTTACCACCGATGAGATCATCGATGCTCTTAAGGAAATGACCCTTCTCGAGGCTTCCGAGCTCGTTAAGGCTATCGAGGACCCCTTCGGCGTTTCCGCCGCTGCTCCTGCCGCCGTTGTCGCCGCTCCCGCTGCTGGCGCTGCTGAGGCCGAGGAGAAGACCGAGTTTGACGTCGTGCTCGAGGGCTTCGGCGACAACAAGATCCAGGTCATCAAGGCCGTCCGTGAGCTCACCAACCTTGGCCTGAAGGAGGCCAAGGAGGTCGTCGAGGGCGCTCCCAAGGCTGTTCTCGAGGGTGCCAAGAAGGAGGACGCCGAGGCTGCCAAGGAGAAGCTCGAGGCTGCTGGCGCTGCTGTCACCCTCAAGTAATCAGGCTTTCTCGCCAGATTTCTTTGCAGACGGGGTTCGCATTGCGAGCCCCGTCTTTTTTGTTTTTCGGTCCCTCGACATCGGTAGCTCAAACTGCCGTGTTCTGTGATTTGCGTCGTATCGGGCACCCTGCCGTTGGGCAATAAAATTGCACCATTCGAGCAATAATTTGCGTTGACCTGCTGAAGAATTGTCTCTGCCTTGTAGTGACATATAGTTCCAGCGGTAAGATGCTTGGGTATCGCAATTTGGTCTGCGGCCGCCGTGCCGCACGCATGGGGCGCTTTTGCGCCTGCGAAAGGATCTTTGAATAACATGAAGGCAATCATCCCCGCCGCCGGTCTTGGCACGCGTTTTCTGCCTGGCACCAAGTGCACCCCCAAAGAGATGCTGCCGGTTCTCGACAAGCCGGTCATCCAGTATGTCGTTGAGGAGGCGCTCGACCCCGAGGAAGTCGACGATGCCATCATCGTTACTTCTCCCGGTAAGCCCGAGCTACTGAACTACTTCCAGCCCGATCGCTCGCTCGAGAACCTACTTCGCGAGCGTGGCAAGGACGCCTACGCCGACGCCGTCGCCCATGCTGGTGGTATGCCGGTCGACTTCCGTTATCAGTACGAGCCCAAGGGCCTCGGCCATGCTATCCGCTCTGCTGCCGACGCCGTGGCAGGGGAGAACTTCCTGGTTCTTCTGGGCGACTACGTTGTGCCTAACCGCGACATCTGCGACAAGATGCTCGCCGTTTCCAAGGAGCACGGTGGCGCTTCTGTTATCGCCGTTGCCGCGTGCGCTCCCGAGGAAGTCAGCCGCTATGGCGTTATCGCCGGCGATCGCGTGGGCGCTCTCGAGGGCTTCGAGAATGCCGCCGACGACGAGCCCGGTGCCGTTTGGCGCATCGGCGGCCTGGTCGAGAAGCCCGCTCCCGAGGCGGCTCCGTCCAACCTGTACATCGTCGGTCGCTACCTGCTGAGCCCGTTGGTCATGGACCTGCTGGCCGATCAGCAGGCCGGTAAGGGCGGCGAGATCCAGCTGACCGACGCCATGGCCCGCTCGCTCGACCGCGAGGCCATGTACGCCGTCGTCATCGACCCGCTGTCGGGCTACGATACCGGTACCCCGTCTGGCTGGATGGCCACCAACGCCCTCATGGCTGCAAGCGATCCTCGCTTTGCCGGCGCCTTCTGGGATGCCATCGACGAGCGCGGCGGTTTGATGCGTAAGTAAGCCTTCGGGCATCGACATTTACGGGTGCGGACTTCGGTTCGCGCCCGTTTTTTATAAGAGCTGCGATTGCTAGCCCTCTGTTCACAGAAAATATATGAACAGGTGTTCGATGCACATCCATCTACCTGCATGTTTTCTGTCGAAAAACTTTGCTACTCCAAAAACTCAATCACGTCAAGGCTTTTCTTGCTCAACGGTCGGTACCTGATAAACTATTAGGTTGCGATAACTGGCGAAGCTATGCCTCGCCAATCCACCGAGCATTTCCGTGAAGGAGGAAAAACCTGGTGACCTACGCATACACTGCCACTGAGCGCAAGCGCGTCAGCTTCGGGAAAATCCCGGAGGCCATGGAGCTCCCCAACCTTATCTCTGTTCAAAGGGAATCCTTTGAGCGTTTTAAGGACGAGGGCCTTCGTGAGGCGTTCAAGGAATCCAGCCCCATCCAGAGTCAGAACCATGTTCTCGAGGTTACCTTCGGCGAGCATCAGTTCGGCGACCCCGCGCACACCGTCGAGGAGTGCCGCGAGAAGGACATGACCTATCAGGCCCCGCTTCTGACCGACGTCCGTCTCACCAACAAGGAGACCGGCGAGATCAAGGAGCAGCTCGTCTTTATGGGCGACTTCCCCATGATGACCGATCAGGGCACCTTTATCATCAACGGTACCGAGCGTATCGTCGTCTCCCAGCTCGTCCGTTCCCCGGGCGTGTACTACAGCTCCGAGATGGATTCGGGCAAGCAGATCTACAAGGCTCAGATCATCCCGTCCCGCGGTGCCTGGCTCGAGTTTGAGGTCGACAAGCGCGACCAGCTCATGGTCTCCATCGACCGTAAGCGCAAGCAGAGCGCCACGATGTTCCTGCGCGCCCTTGGCATCGCCGTCACCAACGACGATATCATCGAGCTGCTCGGCAACTCCGATGTGATCAAGCGCACCCTCGAGCGCGATACCGCCCTCACTCGCGAGGACGCCCTCATCGAGATTTACCGTCGTCTGCGCCCGGGCGAGCCTCCCACCGTGGATGCTTCCCGCAGCCTGCTCGAGGGCCTGCTCTTCAACCCGCAGCGCTACGATCTGGCCCGCGTCGGTCGTTACAAGGTCAACAAGAAGCTCAACCTCACCACCGAGGAAGAGGTCACGGTGCTCACCGACGAGGATATCGTCGCTACGCTGCGCTACCTGCTGTCCCTCGCTGCCGGCGAGCAGGGCTTCAAGGTCGACGACATCGACCACTTTGGCAACCGCCGCATCCGCACCGTCGGCGAGCTCGTCGCCAACCAGTTCCGTATCGGCATGAGCCGTATGGAGCGCGTCGTCCGTGAGCGCATGAGCTCCCAGGACATCGACGAGATCACCCCGCAGTCGCTCATCAACATCCGTCCGATCGTGGCCTCTATCAAGGAGTTCTTCGGTTCCTCGCAGCTCTCGCAGTTCATGGACCAGGCGAACCCCCTGACCGGTCTGACTCACAAGCGCCGTCTGTCCGCACTCGGCCCTGGCGGCCTTGCCGGCCACAAGTCGGGTTCCAGCCGCCGCACCAACGTGCCGACGGCCGTCCGCGACGTTCACAACTCGCACTACAGCCGCATGTGCCCGATCGAGACCCCCGAAGGCCCCAACATCGGCCTGATCGGCTCGCTCGCCCTCTACGCCCGCGTCAACGAGTATGGCTTCATCGAGGCCCCGTTCCGTCGTGTCGAGAACGGCGTTGCCACCGATCAGATCGACTGGATGACCGCTGACGAGGAAGAGAAGCACGTCATCGCGCCGGCCAACACGCCGCTCGATCCCAAGACCAACGAGTTCATCACGACCGATGCCGAGGGCAAGATCGTCCGTCCGCATACCGTGATCGCCCGTACCCGCGACTTCGACGGCTCCTTCGGCGCTCCCGCCGACGTGCCTGTCGAGGACGTCGACTACATGGACGTCTCGCCGCGTCAGATGCTCTCCGTCGCAGCCACGCTGATTCCGTTCCTCGAGCACGACGACGCCAAGCGTACGCTGATGGGCGCCAACATGCAGCGTCAGGCCGTGCCGCTGGTTCACCCTGCCGCTCCCTATGTCGGTACCGGCATGGAGCGTCGCGCCGCCCTGGACTCTGGCGAGGTTACCCTGGCCAAGAACGCCGGCGAAGTCATCTATGCCGACGCCTCCAAGATTATCGTCAAGCATGCCGGCGGCATGGACGAGTATCACCTGGCCAAGTACCAGCGCTCCAACCAGTCCACCTGCATCAACCACCGTCCGCTCGTGCGCGTCGGTGACACCGTTGAGCAGGGCGAGCCTCTGGCTGACGGTCCTTCGACCGACCATGGCGAGCTCGCACTGGGCCAGAACCTCACCGTGGCATACATGCCGTGGGAAGGCTTCAACTACGAGGACGGTATCGTCGTGTCCGAGCGCCTGGTGGCCGAGGACCTGCTGACGACCATCAATATCACCCGTCACGAGATCGACGCCCGCGACACCAAGCTCGGCCCCGAGGAGATCACTCGCGAGATCCCGAACCTCTCCGAGGACATGCTTGCCAACCTCGACGAGGACGGCATCATCCGCATCGGCGCCGAGGTCGGCCCTGGCGACATCCTGGTCGGCAAGGTCACGCCTAAGGGCGAGAGCGCTCTGACCGCCGAGGAGCGCCTGCTGCGCGCCATCTTCGGTGCCAAGGCTCACGATGTTCGCGACACCTCCCTTAAGATGCCTCACGGCGCTTATGGCCGCGTCATCGACGTCGTCCGCTTTAGCCGCGAGAACGGCGACGACCTGGCCCCCGGCGTCAACGAGCAGGTGCGCGTCTACGTCGCCCAGCGTCGTAAGATCCAGCAGGGCGATAAGATCGCCGGTCGCCACGGCAACAAGGGCGTTATCTGTAACGTTCTGCCGGTCGAGGACATGCCCTACATGGCTGACGGTACCCCGATCGACGTTATCCTCAACCCGCTGGGCGTTCCTTCGCGTATGAACGTCGGCCAGCTGCTCGAGTGCCACCTTGGCTGGGCTGCTGCCTGCGGTTGGGATACCGAGGATGCCGACTCCGACAAGTATGTCCCCGGTCCGTTCTTCGTCTCGACGCCCGTCTTCGACGGCGCCAAGGAGGACGAGATCGCCGAGGTCATCCGTCGCGCCAACAAGAACATGCTCAACAAGGCCACCGCTGCCTTTGGCGATCACATGCGCCCCGAGTTTGTCACCCAGCTTGACGAGCGCGGCAAGACCCGCCTGTTCGACGGCCGCACCGGCGAGGAGTTCCGCGAGCCTATTACCGTGGGTACGTCCTACATCCTCAAGCTCGGCCACATGGTCGACGACAAGATCCACGCCCGTTCGACCGGCCCTTACAGCCTGGTTACCCAGCAACCGCTGGGCGGCAAGGCTCAGTTCGGCGGCCAGCGCTTCGGCGAGATGGAAGTTTGGGCACTGTACGCATACGGTGCTGCCAACGTCCTGCAGGAGATCCTGACCGTCAAGTCCGACGATACCGTGGGCCGCGTCAAGACCTACGAGTCCATCGTCAAGGGCGAGAACGTCCCGGTTCCGGGTATCCCCGAGTCCTTCAAGGTTCTCGTCAAGGAGATCCGTTCCCTCGCACTGGACATCGAGCCCATGCACGATGCCGACGAGGACGCCTCCGCCCCTGTGACCGCCGAGGAAACCTCTGCTCTCGACGACCTGGCTGCGCTCGCCGGCGTTGACACCGACGTCGAGGCCCAGGATGCCGAGACCGCCGAGGCACCCGAGGCTGTCGCCGCCACGACCACTGATAAGGAGTAGTTGACTGTGGCAGATTTCGAAGCTACTGATTTTGACTCGGTAAAGATCTCCCTTGCCTCCGCCGACCAGATCCGTTCCTGGTCGCACGGTGAGGTCAAGAAGCCGGAGACCATCAATTACCGTACCCTCAAGCCCGAGAAGGACGGCCTGTTCTGCGAGAAGATTTTCGGTCCCGCCAAGGACTGGGAGTGCTCCTGCGGCAAGTACAAGGGCATCCGCTTTAAGGGCATCGTCTGCGACCGCTGCGGCGTCGAGGTCACCTCGGCCAAGGTTCGTCGCGAGCGCATGGGTCACATCGAGCTCGCCGCTCCCGTGTCCCACATCTGGTACTTCAAGAGCCCCACGAGCTTCCCGATGAGTCGTATGCTCGACATCAAGTCCAAGGACCTCGAGAAGGTTCTGTACTTTGCCAGCTACATCATCACCGAGGTCGACTACGAGGCTCGCGAGGCCGACGCTGACGACCTGCGCGAGGAGCTCGCCGCCGATCTGGAAGAGATCGATGCCGAGTGCGCCCGCCAGATCGAGTCCCTCAAGGAGCAGGGCAACCCCGAGAACTTTGACGAGTTCTCCGACGAGGAGCCGCTGACCCCCGAGGAGATCGCCTCTGGCATCGTCGACATCGAGGAAGAGTGCAAGGACGAGAAGCAGCTCCGTGCGGACGCCTTCAACGCCTTCATGAAGCTCACCGAGCGCGACCTCATCTCCGATGAGCCGCTGTTCCGCGAGATGACCCGTTACTACTCCATGTACTTCAAGGGTGGCATGGGTGCCGAGGCCGTCCGCGACCTGCTCGCTGCCATCGACCTCCCCTCCGAGGCCGAGAAGCTCAAGGCCATCATCGCCGACGAGGACTCCCAGAAGCAGAAGCGCGAGAAGGCCGTCAAGCGCCTCGAGGTCGTTGACGCCTTCCTGAAGGGCGGCAACAGCCCCGCGAACATGATTCTGGATGTCATCCCGGTCATTCCGCCCGATCTGCGCCCGATGGTCCAGCTCGACGGTGGCCGCTTCGCAGCGTCCGACCTCAACGACCTGTATCGTCGCGTGATCAACCGTAACAACCGACTCAAGCGCCTGCTCGACCTGGACGCCCCCGCGATCATCGTGAACAACGAGAAGCGCATGCTCCAGGAGTCCGTGGACGCCCTGTTCGACAACGGCCGTCGTGGTCGCCCGGTCTCTGGCCGTGGCGGTCGCCCGCTCAAGTCGCTCGCCGAGGCCCTCAAGGGCAAGCAGGGCCGTTTCCGTCAGAACCTGCTGGGTAAGCGTGTCGACTACTCCGGCCGTTCGGTTATCGTTACCGACCCCAAGCTGCTGCTGCACCAGTGCGGTCTGCCCAAGACCATGGCGCTGGAGCTCTTCAAGCCCTTCGTCATGAAGCGCCTGGTCGAGCTTGGCAAGGTCGAGAACATCAAGGGCGCCAAGCGCGCTATCGACCGCGGTGCCACCTTTGTGTGGGATATCCTCGAAGAGGTCATTGACGGCCGCGTCGTGCTGCTCAACCGTGCACCGACCCTGCACCGTCTGTCCATCCAGGCCTTTGAGCCGGTGCTGGTCGAGGGCAAGGCTATCCACCTGCATCCGCTGGTCTGCTCGCCCTTCAACGCCGACTTCGACGGCGACCAGATGTCTGTCCACGTGCCGCTGTCCAGCCAGGCTCAGGCCGAGGCTCGCGTGCTCATGCTCTCTGCGAACAACCTGCGCTCGCCGGCATCCGGCAAGCCGGTCAACATCCCCTCGCAGGACATGATCATCGGTGTGTACTATCTCACCCAGGTCCGCGACGGCCTGCCCGGCGAGAACCACGTGTTCGCCAGCTTCGACGACGCGCTGCACGCCTATGACTGCCGCTCCGAGGTCGACATGCAGGCCAAGATCCAGGTCCGCGTGTCCGCTGCCGATGCCAACGTCATCAACGAGGACGGCACCCGTATCTTCCGCGTCAAGAACGGCAAGAACGAGTTTGTCGACTACGACGTCACCGGCAACAAGACCGCGCGCTTTGAGACCTCTATCGGCCGCATCATCTTCAACCGCCAGTGCCTGCCCGAAGACTACGAGTTCATGAACTACAAGATGGTCAAGGGCGATGTGGCCAAGCTGGTTGCCGACTGCTGCGATCGTTACCCCGAGGCCAAGGTCGGCCCGATTCTCGACGCCATCAAGTACTCCGGCTTCCACTACGCTACCCGCGCCGGCCTCACCATCTCGGTGTGGGACGCTCTCATCCCTGCCGAGAAGCAGGAACTGCTCGATCGCGCCCAGGCCAACGTCGACCAGATCAACGAGTACTTCGAGGAGGGCTTCATCAACGAGACGGAGCGCCACATCGAAGTCGTTAACGAGTGGACCGCTTGTACCGACAAGGTCGCAGCGCTCATGCTCGACATGTTCGACGAGGAGAACCCGCTGTACATGATGGCCGACTCCGGCGCCCGTGGTTCTAAGACCCAGCTGCGTCAGCTCGGTGGCATGCGTGGCCTGATGGCAGACATGTCCGGCGAGACGATCGACCTTCCCATTAAGGCGAACTTCCGCGAGGGCCTGCTGCCGCTCGAGTACTTCATTTCGACCTACGGCGCCCGTAAGGGCCTGGTCGATACTGCATCCCACACCTCGGACTCTGGTTACCTGACCCGTCGTCTGGTCGACGTGGCCCAGGACGTCATCGTCCGCGAGGAGGACTGTGGTACGCACGAGGGCGTCACCTACAACCTCATCATTCCCGGCACCACCGACCTCAACACCGACCTCGTCGGCCGTTGCTTCATTGAGGACGTCGTGGCTCCCGATGGCACCGTGCTCTTTGAACAGGACGGCTACATCGAGAAGGTCGCCGACATCCAGAAGATGGTCGATGCGGGCCTCAAGAAGGTCAAGCTTCGCGCGCTGCTCACCTGCCGCTCCAAGTACGGCGTGTGCCAGAAGTGCTACGGCTGGGATCTTTCCACCCGTCGTCCGGTCGCCATCGGTACCGCGGTCGGCATTATTGCCGCCCAGTCCATCGGCGAGCCCGGTACGCAGCTTACGATGCGTACCATTCACTCCGGCGGCGTCGCTGGCGTCGACGATATTACGCAGGGTCTGCCTACGGTCAGCCGTATGTTCGATATCGTCGGCAACGTCAACGAGAAGATCCTGGGTCGCGAGGCCGAGCTGGCTCCGTACTCCGGTCACCTCTCGATTAAGCCCGAGAAGTCCGAGTACGTGCTGACGCTCACCGACTCCGAGGACCACACCCGTGTCCTCGACGAGCGTCGCGTCCCCGCTTCGGTGCGCTTTATGCCCGAGATCGAGGACGGCTGTGAGGTTCGCGCCGGCGACCAGATCACCAAGGGCTTCGTCAACTTCCGCAACCTGCGTAAGCTGACCGACATCGAGTCGACGATGCACACCTTCGTCGAGAGCGTTAAGGACGTCTACACCAGCCAGGGCGTCGACCTGAACGACAAGCACATCGAGGTGCTCGCACGTCAGATGCTGCGTCGCGTTCAGATCACCAACCCCGGCGACTCCAAGTACCTGCTTGGTCAGTACGTCGACCGCTACGAGTTCGCCGACGAGGTCGAGCGCGTTGCCCGTCTGGGCGGTCAGGCTCCTGTGGCCGAGCCCGTCATCCTGGGTACGCTCAAGGTCGCGTCCAACATCGACTCCTGGCTGTCGAGCGCTTCGTTCATCCGTACCGCTGGCGTCCTTACCGAGGCTGCCATTGAGGGCAAGGTCGATCACCTGCTCGACCTTAAGTCCAACGTCATCGTCGGTAAGAAGATCCCGGCTGGTACCGGCCTCAAGCCGTACGCCAACGCCAAGCTGACGTATCGCACGGCCGACGGCTACGTGGACATCGACGGCCCGGCTTCGCCCAACGCCAAGTCGCTGCCCGAGTGGGCTCCGGTTGAGCTCAAGGACCTGGACGAGCAGCTCCCGCAGCAGCTCGACTGGGCCGGCTACGACGAGTTCGGTGGTGCTGACGGTTCGTTCACCCGCAACGGCCACACCATCTCCGCCGAGAAGGCTCGCCTGTACCTGTTCGACGACCTGGGCGTGTCGCAGCGCTGGACCAACAAGTTCAGCGAGGTCGGCATCGAGACGGTCGGCGACCTGGTTGGCAAGTCCGAGGAGGATCTGCTGCGCATCGATGGTATCGGTGCCAAGGCGATCGAGGAGCTCCGTGACGGCCTGGAGGCCCACGACCTGCTCTACATCCTCGAGAACAACGACGACGTTGCCGACGAGGAAGACCTCTCGCAGCTGCTGCAGATGGTCTTTAGCCCCGACGGTCCGGACGATATCCTGCTGGGCACCTCCGCTCCGACGCATCACGCCGACGCCGACGAGGAGCTCCTGGGCGCCCCGATCGACGACAAGAAGGCTCCCGCCAACGGCGCGATCAACGAGGACATGGCTTCTCTCGACGAGCTGCTTAACCAGCTCGTGGACACCGACGACGCCGAAGAGGCCAAGGACAACGACGAGGAGTAATTTCCTAGTACGTTAACCGCCCTTCCAAAGACCCGTTTCCCAACAGGGAAGCGGGTCTTTTTTTGGTGAGAAACGTTGCCCCAACGAGCACGCCGGATTCCCGGGCCGGGCGGCACAGGGGTTAAGTTTGTCGCGAGTTCCGCACGAGCCGGAGGCCACTTAATGTGGCCTCCGTGCGAGCCAGGACTGTAGAGCAGCAAACTAAAACCGCAGGCCGCCCGGCCCGGGAATCCGCCCCTGCGCACAAAAGGGGATTCCTTTTGTGTAGGCTTTGCGGAAATGTGCCAATTTTGGGATACGCCCGGCGGCGTGGTCTGTTGACGGCACAGCTAACGCCACGTATCCTATCGAACTGCGTGTTTCGTAGGGGGATGCTGACCCCTCGATTCAAGCCGTTGCACTTTACAGAAAGCTGGAATCATTCGAGAAGGAGTACGCTTTGCCTACTATTAACCAGCTGGTTCGCCAGGGCCGTCGTTCCGTGCCCAAGAAGTCCAAGAACGCTGCTCTGCAGCACAACTCCCAGAAGCGCGGCGTGTGCACCCGTGTCTTCACCACGAGCCCCAAGAAGCCGAACTCGGCTCTTCGTAAGGTTGCCCGTGTTCGCCTCGTCAACGGCATCGAAGTTACTGCTTACATCCCGGGTGAGGGCCACAACCTGCAGGAGCACTCCATCGTGCTCGTCCGCGGCGGTCGTGTCCGTGACCTCCCTGGTGTCCGTTATCACGTCATCCGTGGCGCCTACGACGCTGCTCCGGTCCAGAACCGTATGCAGGCCCGTTCCAAGTACGGTGCTAAGCGCCCCAAGGCCAAATAAGCCAGATAACGTTTTGATACTTTCGCCGTGTGCCGCCTAAGCGCCGCACGGTAGACACTTAAGGAGATTTCACATGCCGCGTCGTGCAGCAGCTAATCGTCGTGAGGTTCAGCCTGACGCCGTTTACAACAACCGCCTGGTGACTCAGCTCATCAACAAGGTCCTTCTTGACGGCAAGAAGGCCACCGCTGAGCGCATCGTTTACACCGCTTTCGAGATCGTTGCCGAGAAGTCCGAGGGTGGCGACGCTCTCGCTACCTTCAAGAAGGCTATGGACAACGTCAAGCCCACGCTCGAGGTTAAGCCCAAGCGTGTCGGTGGCGCTACCTATCAGGTCCCGATGGAGGTCAACTCCCGTCGTTCCACCGCTCTGGGCATCCGCTGGATCGTCAACTTCTCCCGTGCTCGCAAGGAGAAGACCATGGCCGAGCGTCTCGCCAACGAGATCCTCGACGCTTCCAACGGCCTGGGCGCTTCCGTCAAGAAGCGTGAGGACGTCTTCAAGATGGCCGAGGCCAACCGCGCGTTCTCTCACTATCGTTGGTAAGTTAAGGTAAGGAACTAACATGGCTAAGCCTAAGTACAAGCTTTCCGATACCCGTAACATCGGCATCATGGCTCACATCGATGCTGGTAAGACAACGACCACGGAGCGTATCTTGTTCTACACCGGTATCAACCATAAGATCGGTGAAACCCACGAGGGTGCATCGACTATGGACTGGATGGAACAGGAAAAAGAAAGAGGTATTACCATTACCTCCGCTGCAACCACTGCATACTGGGGTGGTCACAGAATCAACATCATCGACACCCCGGGCCACGTTGACTTCACCGCCGAGGTCGAGCGCTGCCTGCGCGTCCTCGATGGCGCTGTCGCCGTCTTCGACGCCGTTGCCGGCGTTCAGCCCCAGTCTGAGACCGTTTGGCGTCAGGCTTCCACCTTCAACGTCCCCCGCATCGCCTTCATCAACAAGTATGACCGCGTGGGCGCTGACTTCTTCAACGCTATCGAGACCATGAAGGATCGTCTCGACGCTAACGCCGTGGCCGCTCAGGTCCCGATGGGCGCCGAGGACAACTTCTGGGGCGTCATCGACCTGGTCACCATGACTGCATGGGACTTCAAGGCCGACGAGAAGGGCATGACCTACCCCGAGCCGATGGACGAGATCCCGGCTGAGTTTGCTGACATCGCTGCCACCAAGCGCGAGGAGCTCCTCGACGCTGCTGCCAGCTTTGACGACGAGCTCATGGAGAAGATCCTCATGGAGGAGGACTTCACCGTCGAGGAGCTCAAGGCTGCTCTGCGCAAGGGCGTTCTGGCCAACGAGCTCAACCTCGTCTTCGTGGGCTCCGCCTACAAGAACAAGGGCGTTCAGGAGCTGCTCGACGCTGTCGTCGACTACCTGCCCAGTCCGCTCGACGTCGAGGCCGTCACCGGTACCGATCCGGACACCGGCGAGGAGATCCAGCGTCATCCTTCCTTCGACGAGCCCTTCTCCGGCCTGGTCTTCAAGATCATGACCGACCCGTTCGTCGGTAAGCTCACCTACGTCCGCGTTTACTCCGGTCGCGCCGAGTCCGGCTCCTACGTGGTCAACGCTTCCAACGGTCAGCGTGAGCGCCTCGGCCGCATCCTCGAGATGAACGCCGCCGAGCGTATCGACCGTGACGACGCCGCTGCCGGCGACATCGTCGCTTGCGTCGGCTTCAAGAACTCCACCACCGGTGACACGCTTTGCGACGATAAGAACGAAATCGTTCTTGAGAGCATGGTGTTCCCCGAACCCGTCATCAGAGTCGCGATCGAGCCTAAGACCAAGGCAGGTCAGGAAAAGATGGGCCTCGCCCTTTCCAAACTGGCTGAAGAAGATCCGAC
>CALKBB010000328.1 GCA_937989795.1 uncultured Collinsella sp.
GATGAATTTTATTTAATAGGGATCTAGTTTTACTAAACAAAATCGAACGATGCTGATCGCACGAGCGGGCACATCGATCGACTATCAATCACGTTTACTCGGAGAAACCCGAGTCGGTTTTGTCCGAGTAAGTTTGAATAGCGAATTGAAATTGGTATGTCTGCATGGCGATGACAGACATGGTTTTCATAATGACAGATATAGTTGACATCCTTTGATGGATGCAATATATTTCTGTCATGTTGCAACGGATATCTGTCCATTACTACGAAAGGAACTCCATGCCGGGCAAAAGGAACCTACGCATGAAGGCGGCGCGCGCGGCGGTTGGCCTTTCGCAAGCTGACCTGGCCGAGGCCGTGGGCGTTACGCGCCAGACCATCGGCCTGATCGAGGCGGGCGGCTACAACCCCACGCTCAATTTGTGCGTGGCAATCTGTAAAGCGCTACGCGTTACGTTGAACGACTTGTTTTGGGAAGACGAGAGCGACGTCGACCCTGACGCTCTTTAGGAGTTCGCTATGAAATTTGAAGATTTAAAACTCGTGCAAAAGTGGCGTGAATATGCCGGCCCAAAGGATGAGCGCCTGGAGGCCGAGAGCGCGAAGATCTACAAGATTGGTTTCGTGCTGCTTTCGTTTGGCATGTTGATGATCTTTTTCTACCAGTTTATAGCTCGACAGGTTGCGTGGGTTCACAGCGACGCCAGTGAAATGCCGCATGGCTTTGCAACGCCGTTCGAGGCAGCCATGTATTTGTGGCTCGTTCTCGTGATGTTGATTTGCGCAGGACTGCAAACGCGGAAGGGCTATGTCGATACCAATCGTTTTGGGCAAACCGAGCATCTTCCTGTTGGATATTTCCTGCTTGTCAGCGGTCTTAGCGGCGCCGCGTTCGCTCTTGTTATTGCCGCAATGCGCTGTATCGCTGAGGCGCAGATCGTACCGCTCGAAAGCGTCTTTTGGTTGGCGAACCTGGCCACGGGCGTGTTCTGCGGTGCGACGATTTTCGCGGCCACGTTTGCTGCCCTGTGCGCAACTTTTTTCACGGCGAAAAGACGCCGTGCCAAGCTCGAGGCAGAACTCGACTCCTCTGACGACATCTAATGCGTAATGGGCTGGCTCTGGGTATTCAGAACCAGCCCATTTGATGTTCGATGAGCCGAGTCGGCGCCTCTCACAAAAGTAACTAGGAGCTAGCGAGGCTTATCCGAATTGACCTCATTGGCGGTGTCGGTTTCGAGCGCCGTGCGGCGGGCACTGTAGGCGACGAGGCCGGCGCCTGCCGCGGCGAGTGCTGTAGCGGCTGCCGTAAGGGGAGCATTGACATCGCCCGTGCCAGCGAGCGCGCCCGCTTTTCCGGAGCGCTTGTTATTGCCGTGATCCTTGCCACTGCCAGAGCCACTGCCGCCACCGGAGCTGCTTCCGCCGGAGCCGCCGCCCTTGTCAGTACCGCCGCCGCTCGAGCCGCCATCGCCGTCCACGGTCATCGGGGCGTCGTGAAGTCCTGTCGTATCCGCGCTGTCGCATACGCCGACCTGAACTTCTGAGCGTTCGCATGACGCGTCGGGCACATGAAGCTCGTGCAGTACGGCACCCAGCGCCGAGTTCGCGCCCGGTCGAATTTCCTCGAGCGTTACGGGATCGAGCGCCACCAGATTACGCGCCTTCGCATACAGCGTTACGCGTTTGCCCACTTCGTCGCTCCAACTCTCGGGAATGGCGAAGCTCATGCGGAACTGTGCCGTGCAACCCGGTGCCAGCACGGCGTTGCCGTTGTCGGCTACCAGCGGGTGCGTTGCAAAACGTGTGCCCAGCGTTTCGAGTGCGTACTTCACGTGTGCCATGCCGTTGGCCGAAGCGTCCTCGGCAAGCTCTGGATCGTAGATCGAAGCCATGCGTGCGTTCACTCCGAATCCGATGGATGCGCTGGAGAACGGCTGGCTGGAGCCCTCTCGGTACAGATCGATCGTGCCGGCGGTCAGTAAGGTGTTGCCGTCGTTTCGCACCGTGACCATGAAGGATTCGCCTGCTGCTCCGGGCACCACCGCGCCCGAGGTAGCGAGCGCGCCCGTCGGAGTGGCACACGCCACCAAGGGCACTTCGATGCCGTGCAGCTCTGCCTCGCTCTTCTCCGCGCTCACAATGTGCGTGGCGAGTGCGGAGAGCATGCCTCCCGACGTCAAAAACGTCGTTATCTGATCGACGGGATGGTCCAGCTCGCACATCACGAACGGCTCCGTAAACAGATCGCCTGCCAAGGTGCTGGCGAAGATGCGGAAGTGCTTGCCCATCACTGCAACCGGGTTGCCTTCTTCGTCGTAGGTTTGTCCCACCTTGCCATCGGTGTTCTCTACATAGAGCACGCACCTGCCGTTGTTGCTTACGCTAAACGATGCCGGGCCACAGCCTGCGGCACCCACGGGCTGCGTTGCAAATGCCGATGCGCCTCGCGTCCACGTAACATGCTGCAGCTGCTCGTTGACAGTTGCCAAAAAGCCCGTGTGCTGCGGCCACGGCACCGCGTGGGGTACTGTGGCATCTGGCGACATAACGCCCCAGCCCGCGATGGACTGGCCGATCACGGCGTACGATGCGCAGCCGCAACCGTCTGCGGTCTCGTATGCAACGGGCACCACCATTTTGCCGTTGATATTCTCGGGCTCACCCAGCTCGATACTCGACGGTGCTTGCGGAAAGCGGAGAACTTGGCGGAACGTCAGGCTGTCGCCCGAAACGTCCGACCATAGGGTAAAGCACTCCAGCGCAACCTCAGCCTCGCTGCCGAGCGCCTTTTCTGCGGTGGTCCCGCGGCGGTGGAGGTAAGCGCCCGACAGACGTCCGTCGACCAGCGCCTTGCCCACCGTGATGCGTGGGCACTGCAGACAATGGTGGCCATCCTCCTGAAGGCGGCCGCGCGAGATGCTGCGCCACGACGTGTGCGATACCACGCGAACTCCGTCGTTGCTGATGCGCAGGCGCACAACGGACAGCATGCCGGATGTGCTCGCCGTATCGAAATGGGTGTTGTCGCCGGCGGGGCGCTCGCCCGAGACCAGCAGCACGTAGGCGTCTTGGTTTCCCCTCCCGTCTGTATATTCCACCACGTCGAAGTCGTAATCGAATATGCCGCTGCGCTCCACGTCGCCCTCGCCAAACCCAAGGGGGAAGTCCACGGGCGTGGGAGCGGACCACGTGCCGTTTGCCTTTGTGTGCACCACTAGGCGCGAGCGGCCATTGTCGCCGTAGCGCACCGAGGCGATACGGAACAGGCATTCTACGCCGGCAATCATTGCCAGCTTCATGTGGGCTTCGCTGAGCACGCCAGCAAACAGCACGTTGTCGCTCGAGGGCTTGATGCCGCCACGCTCGTCCTCCGACACGCCGGCAGAATCGGCGTTCGGGTCGGCAACGGTGTTCGTTGCCTGACCGATGTAGGTGTACTCATACATCGGCGCGGCGTTTTCGTCGTTCTCTATCAGTGCATGGACGAAATGCTCGATCTGTCCCGTGTCGTCGCTTTCTGCATCCGCCTCGAGCTCAATGCGCGTGACCGCCCGATCCCAATCGCGCACGACAGGCGCGGCGTTTACGGCAGTGGCCTTAACCTCGGCGCGTGCGAGCAGCTCGGCGTTGGTGACGATGGTGGCCGATGCGATAAATTGCGGCACGCCGCCCGCCTCGATGTTGCTGGGCGTGCCGAAGCGGGCATCCAACGTGTAAGGCGTATCTCCACCCAATGCGAGCTCAGAGCGCTGGAGCACATACTGGTTGCCATTGTTCACCGACATATTCCACGAATCGAGGAGTGTGGGCCACGACCCCGACCAAGCCTTGGTGGTCCACTTGAACATTACGAACTGGAGTATCACATCGACATCGACGTCTGCACCTACGCGCAGTCGCGGAAGCTGGTGTCCATCCGCCTTCTCGTACCCAATGAACAGCGTGAGGGATGCGGCGCCGCGCACGGCAGACGAAGCGACGCCTGCAACGCCGGCGCCAAAGGTGACGGCAAGCCCGATCTGGATGGTGAACGAGCCCGAGGTGTTTGAATGGTCGAGCGAAATGTTTTTAAAAAATGTCGCGCCGCTGCCGTGCGTGTGGGCACCCACGGCGAGCGCCAGTTTTGCCAGCACCCAGGGGTTGACGTTTAGGAAAAATGGCACCGGTCCTAGGGTAAACTGCTCGGTCCAATTGAGGTCGGTTCTTACCTGGAAGAGGGCCTTAATATTGCCGTATGCGGGGTCGTTGTTGTTACCCCAGGTTTTGCCCACCCAATCGTAGGCGAGCGAGCCGTACAGCTGTGTGGCGATATCCATCGTGAACAGCAGCGTGCAATGGCGGCGAAGGAGCTTGGTGTTTCTTGGATCGGTGCCCGAACCGGCACTCATGCTTTTGTACTGATTCCACTTCCCCTCCATCTCGTCGAGGTAGCGGTTTGCTTGCTTGGTGCCCGACTCGCGCGGTGACTTCTTCCAGTACTCCGGATCCGGATTGCCCGAATCGTTCATGTAGCCGACCGGCTTGTATCCTCCGCCAAACAGCACGTATCCGGCAAACGAGAAATCGAACAAAATGGGGAACGAGGGCATCCAGCACGTGAACTTATTGCCGCCGATGCCGGGAAACGCCGCCGGGAAATCAAACGGAGTGATCTCTTGGTCCATGGTGGTGGGAATGATGGTGGTCGAGCCCGATTCCGCCTTTGCGGCCGGCGCGGTGACAACGGCCATAGGGGATGAGAGCGTGTAGGTTTTGCCCTGGTAGTCGAGGACAAAGCGCAGCTTGCACCCTTCCTCCAGAAGGTTTGACGCTGCATCGAGGAACTTGTCTTCGAGCGTGAACGTCGCCAGATTATTCGTGCCCGATGCGCTGGCCTTGACTTGGCCAATCTGCGTGGCGGTTTCGGGTGAGCTACTCGTGGCGGGCATTACCTTGTTGATGTGCAGCGTTGCCTGTCCGCCCTGCGGCAGATGAGCCTGCACGGTAAAAGCGTGCGTGTTGGGCTGGTCGTTTGCTGCTTCGTCCGCTGGCATTGCCATAAACGTGGCGTCGGCGTACTGGATGTCCCAATCGTCGAATGTGAGCTGGCGAAAGTACGGCTCGCCGTCGGAAAGCGGACGCGTTGGAGCGGTTATGGCGGTGCCGCCCTGGATACGCGCAAGGGGAATCTCGACATCGCGGTAGCCTGCCATGCTAATGGAGATGCCGCCGTTAAAGTCGTACGCGTCGAGAAGCGTTGCCTCGTCCACGTAGCCTTCTGAAAGAGGGGCGACCTCAAAGATGGCCGTGCCTTCGTCATCGGTCGTGGCGGCGAGTTGCTTGCCTGCGGCATAGCGCGATGTGAGCGTGACCTGGGCACCCGTGATGGGCGTATTCTTGTTGGCGACGTCGACCACGACCACACCAAACATGGTGCGCGAGAGAACGAGCACCCTGAAGGGGTCTTTTTCGTCGGCATGGGCTTCGGTGGGCGCGAACGGCAATATGAAGGCGTTTGCGCTTCCCGGCACGCGCGGCAACATAATGCTCGCTAACGAGGACGCTCCGGCGACAAGTAACGAACGGCGATCAAGCATCTTTGGCTCCCATCCCGCAGGTATCGGTGGAAATAATCCAATTTTGCGAGAAGGCGCCACGTGGCGGTAGTGCCGTTCGATGGCCAAAATGTCCAATTTGAGCGTGCGAAAGCGTCGGGCCCCCGGGGCGCTTTCGATATGCCAGGTAGTCTGGCCGCTAACGCAACATATGCGCGACCAGCTCGGCGCGTGTGCCGATGCCAAGCTTTGCGTATACGCCGGATAGGCGGTTTTTGACGGTGCCCGGCGATACTCCCATATGGCGTGCGATTTCGGCGTTGGTCCACCCACGACAGGCGAGCATGGCCATGGTGAATTCCGTGGTCGTTAGATCGTCGGCAACGTCCTCGCCCGAATCGGGGTTGTGGATGCGCCGCCAGCCGTAGCTGAATCGATACGTAATCTCGATGATGCGTGCGAAGTCGTCAGGGTATTGCGTTTTTAGACACGCCTCGATAAGCCCCTGCAAAAGGCCGTGGTGCTCGCCGATGAGTTCGATAAGGCCGTCGGGACGCGCAACGTCCCAAGCGGCTCCGAAGTGTGCCTTTGCGGTGTCGATGTCCTTGAGGCTCATGCAGGCCATGGAAGCCGACAAGTGCAGGAACAGCTCCGAGATGGGATAACTTCCCTGTTTCATGATCAGGGCGTTTTCCGCCATGCCCAGACTGCGGCCATATTCGCCGCGCAGGTACAGGGCATGCGCCATCACGTAGCTGGCGAACAGGCGCAGGCCTTCGGGCAGATGCGCCGCAAGCGGATAAAACTCTTCGGCGGAATGCGGGGAAGGCAAGTGCAGCAGGACGCTCGCAGCGGAGGCGAACAGGATATGCGTGGCGTGGACGGCGGGCGATTCCTCGTCAGTTGGCGCATCGAGGATGCCCGCAAGGCAACGGCGGGCATCGGCGATGCGGTTGAGCGACAGACTGGCATATCCGCAGATAAGGCATGCGGAATAACGCAGTGCGGGGTCGGTGGCGTCAAGATAGGGGCGTGCTGTCTCGGCGGCGGGTGTGGCCTGTCCGCGAAAGTACAGCGCTTCTGCCGTGGCGATGGTGCGTGAATCGGGGTCGGAAATGCCTGCAACCGCAGCGTCAATCTGCCCCGGCACAAAGGCGGTGCACATCAACGGCATGGGAACGCGTGGGTAGCCATCGCAGTCCATCTTCCATCTCCCATCAGGTGGCAACAATGCAGCAATTGTACTCCTGTTGCTCGGGACCCCTTTCGTTTTACTGTTCGGTTAACGCTGCGGATCGTTTTGGAAGGCTTACGAGCATGGTGGTCCCGTCCTCGGAACTTGCTTCGACCTCTACGGCGCCACCGTGAAGCGCTG
Source organism: uncultured Collinsella sp. (assembly GCA_937989795.1). GTDB lineage: Bacteria > Actinomycetota > Coriobacteriia > Coriobacteriales > Coriobacteriaceae > Collinsella. The sequence continues at coordinate 6,915 of CALKBB010000328.1, forward strand.
CAATCTCCCAAACGAGCGCTAGCCCGAGTCCTGCGCCGCCGTATGCCCTGCTGCGGGATTTGTCTAGACGAAAGAACGGCTGGAAGATGCTCTCACGGTACTGCTTGGGTATTCCCGGGCCCTCATCTTTGACTCGCAGGAGCACGTGGCTGTCGCTGTCGCTGATGGAGACATTGACAGTCGAGCCGGAGCGACTGTAACGGATGGCGTTTTCGGCCAGGTTGAACAGCAACCGATAGAGGAGCGTGTCGCTCCCGATTACTAAAGCGTCTCCAGCACAGTTGAGGGCTATGCTCCTATTTTCGGCAAGTGGCGCAAGGTCAGTGAGGACCTCTTCGGACAAGGGACCGAGTTCAACATCGTCCTCGCAAGGAACGCTGCGGAGCTCACTCATCTCAAGCAATACCTTGGTCATTCGAGACATGCGCTCGGTTTGTTCTTGTAGCAGGCCGAGCAGCTCGGCTGTTTCGGGTTGCAAACCGGAGTGCTCGGAGATGAATAGTTCAATCTGTGCTTGCATAAGGGCGAGCGGGGTGCGCAGCTCGTGTGCGGCGTTGCCGGTAAACTGACGCTGTGCAGAGAATCCTTCGCCAAGACGGGCGATCATGTCGTTGAAAGAGGCGCTGCATCGTTGTAGCTCGGTGGGCACATCTTCACTGAGTCTGATTTCGCTTAGGTTGTCAGGCTGCACGCGCTCTACCTGGGCGGCGAAATCCCGTAGCGGTTTGAGTGCACGGCCGCTCACAAAGTATGCCAGCACGCCGCCAAGGAGTGTGACTCCAGCCGTGATGTACCAGGCTGTCGTGCCAAAAGACTCCTGTGCGTCGTTTACGACGATCGTGACCCTGTCATCGGGGACCGCTTTCGTTGGGTCGAACGCCTGGGGCGAATCTTCGCCGGTTGCGTTAAAGGCCGAGATGTTACTGCCGATGGCATCCATGTAGCGCATGCCCGTATAGCCGACCAGGCAGTTCGTCAGCACGCATGCTGCACACGTGAGCAGTGCTGTCATAATCGTTATGCGCCATTGCAGCGAAAGCCTTTTCATTCGCTATCCTCCATAACGTAGCCCTCTCCAATCCGATTACGAATCGGGTCGTATCCCAAAGCGCTGCGCAGCTTTTTGCGGAGTGACGAGATGTGAACGCGGGTTGCGTTGCTAAAGCTGTTCACGCTGCTATCCCAAACGTGCTCGATAAGCTCCTCTTGACTTACCGGACGCCCCTGATTAAGCATCAGGTATTCCAAGATTCCCGTTTCCTTGCGCGTAAGAGATAAAGCCTCGCTGTCCACGGAAGCGATGCGCGCCTTGGTGTCAAAGCTGAGCTTTCCGCAGGTTAAAACTACGTCGCTTTGTGTAAAGCGTCTTAGGGTAAGGCTGCGAATCCTTGCCGCAAGCTCGTCCAGATGAAACGGCTTGGTGAGGTAATCGTTGGCGCCGGCATCGAGTCCGGCGACTTTATCGGATACTTCGCCACGTGCGGACAGAATCAGCACTTTGGTCTCGCAGTCAGTTTTCCTAAGTTCCCTGAGTACGGTCATGCCGTCGATACGGGGAAGGTTGAGGTCGAGTACCACGAGGTCGAAGGCCTCAACGTCCAGCAGGTCGAGCGCCTCCTGCCCGTCGTGACAGCAGTCGACGCTGTACGCCAAGTTTCGCAAGCTGCGCGCGATTGCGTCACACAGCGCCTGCTCGTCCTCGACGATCAAAATACGCATAACAGTCTCCTTGCACATTTCAAATCGCGCTTAACACGGATTTTATAGTCGATATGGTCCAATAGGTCGCGTGACGAAAGGAGTGGTCAAGTTGTTCAAAGCGATAAAACCTGTAATGCAGGTTGCGTTGCTGATCGTCGGTGTGGCCATGGTGTGCTTTGGCGTTATGCGTGGCGAGGCGGATGCCGTGCTGGCCAAGGCGATTAGGCTGTGCTTGGAGTGTATCGGAATTGGATAAAAGAAAAAACACCGTGTCGCATGTTTTGGCCAGAATTCGCGGATTCATTCAGGCGGCGGCAACGCTCATCACCAACATTCACCTGCCAAACTTTGCTAAAGGCGGCATCTATCAGGGCGCGGGAAAAACAGTCTGCGTACCCGGGCTTAACTGCTATTCGTGCCCCGCGGCATCGGGTGCGTGCCCCATCGGGTCGTTCCAGTCGGTGGTAGGTTCATCTAAGTTCAACTTCTCCTACTACGTTACCGGTACGCTCATTTTGCTCGGCGTGCTGCTGGGACGCTTTGTATGCGGCTTTCTGTGCCCGTTTGGCTGGCTTCAGGAGCTGCTTCATAAGATTCCCGGCAAAAAGTTCTCCACGAAAAAGCTCAAGCCGCTCACGTACATCAAGTACGTCGTGCTGTTGTTTGCCGTGGTGCTGCTGCCCGTCTTGGTGGTTAACGACGTGGGCATGGGCGACCCGTTCTTTTGTAAGTACATCTGTCCGCAGGGTGTGCTCGAGGGCGCCATTCCTCTGGCCATTGCCAATGCCGGCATTCGATCTGCGTTGGGACAGCTCTTTACTTGGAAACTTGCCGTTCTCATTGCCGTGGTAGTGCTGAGCGTTTTGTTCTACCGCCCCTTCTGCAAATGGATTTGTCCACTCGGCGCATTCTATGCGCTCATGAATAGGGTGTCCCTACTGGGGATTCGGGTTGACGCATGCAAATGTGTCTCGTGCGGCAAGTGCTCAAAGGCTTGTCAGATGGACGTTGATGTGGTCCGCGCGCCCAATCATGCCGAATGCATCCGGTGCGGAAAGTGCATCGGGGCCTGTCCCGTCGATGCCATCAGCTATCGCTATGGCCTGGATGTGTCGGCGGAAAAGCTTCCCTTGCCCGCCGATAAAAAGTAAACAAGCTTCGACAAAACGGAGGAATGACTATGAAGCTTTCTAAGATTGCGGCCCTGTTTATGGTGCCGGTGCTGGCCTTGTGTCTTGTGGCGTGCTCGGCACTTGGCGGCAATGCGAGCGAATCTGCGAGCTCCGATCCTAAGATCGCAGAACTCACTGCGCAGAAGCCGGCCAATGCCGACGAGGCCGCCGAGCTGTATGCGAAGCTCATGCAGAAGGAGAACGAGATCTTTTCGAGTGATAACGCGCTGTGGGAAAAGGTATTCAATGCGGCAAATAAAGACTCGGCAATGATTGAGGACGGCAGCAATTACGGCGATTTCCTGCTCAAGACCATCGACGGCGCCAAGGATGAGTTTACGGCGGATGAGCTCAAGACGCTCAAGGCCGGTACACAGCAGATCAAGGAGATCGAGGACAAGCTCGAGAGCCTGGAGAAGGAGTTCCCCGGCTGTGGAAGCACGCCGAGTGCAGGCGAGAGCGTCGACGCTTCGACCGCTGGCATGACGGCTGGTGCCAATGCTTCGAGCGAGGCGACGAAGTTCCCCAGCTTTACGGGCAAGGACCTGGATGGCAACGACGTGAACGGCGACGAGCTGTTCTCTAAGAACAAGGTCACCGTCATGAACTTCTGGTTCACTACTTGCAAGCCGTGCGTGGGCGAGCTGGGCGATCTTGAGAAGCTGAATCAGGAGCTTGCCGAGAAGGGCGGCCAGGTCGTGGGCGTCAATTCCTTTACGCTCGATGGCAACAAGGGCGAGATCGCAGATGCCAAGGACGTGCTGAGCAAGAAGGGCGTGACATATAAGAACATCTGGTTCAAGTCGGATAGCGAGGCCGGTAAGTTTACGTCAAATTTGTTCTCGTTCCCGACAACGTATGTCATCGATCAGAATGGCAACATCGTAGGGGATCCAATCGTGGGAGCCATCAGCTCCGCTGAGCAGCGCGCAGCGCTCGACAAGCTTATCGACCAGGCGATTGCGAATAGCGAGCAGTAGAAAACGCGTAAAGCATGGCGAGGATCGCGCGCCGCTGTGCGGAGTAGTCCGCTGCCTTTCAAGATAATCTCCACCATACAGAGGTCCCGCTCGGGACCTCTTCTTTTGGGCGTCGTCCCGTTCGTTTTTTGGCGCGGTTCCCTACATTCCTCACTGGCTCCGGCAAAAAATGGGGATAGAGTAGGACAAACGCGTCGAATACGAACGGCGGGGGAGAGCGGGCAAGTGCGTCCGCGTGGGAGAGGTTGCCGTCCATGTTGGAGCTCAAAGGTATTTGCAAAAGGTACGTCACACAGTCGTTTACGCAGGTGGCGCTCGATAACGTGAGCCTGGCTTTTCGCGATAACGAGTTCGTGGCCATTCTGGGTCCCTCGGGCTCGGGCAAAACCACAATGCTCAACGTTATCGGTGGGCTGGACCACTTTGATTCCGGTGACCTGTTGATTGACGGTATTTCGACTAAGGACTTCCGTGACCGCGATTGGGATGCCTATCGCAACAACCGCATCGGCTTTGTGTTCCAAAGCTATAACCTCATTCCGCATCAGACCATTTTGGAAAACGTGGAGCTGGCGCTCACGCTCACGGGCGTGGGGCATGCCGAGCGCCGCCAGCGTGCGCGCGAGGCGTTGGAGAAAGTCGGCTTGGGCGAGCACGTTAACAAGCGCCCGAGCCAGCTTTCGGGCGGACAGATGCAGCGCGTGGCCATCGCCCGCGCCCTGATTAACGATCCCGAGATTGTGCTGGCAGACGAGCCGACCGGCGCCTTGGATTCCACAACGTCCGTGCAGGTCATGGACTTGCTCAAGGACGTGGCGCGCGACCGTCTGGTTATTATGGTCACGCACAATCCCGAGCTGGCGTACCAATACGCCACGCGCATCGTCAACCTGGCGGACGGCAAGATCACCGACGATTCCGACCCCTTTGATGCTGCGAAGGCCACGCGCCGCGAGGCCAAACCTACGCGCAAAACCTCGATGAGCTTTGTGACGGCGCTGGGGCTTTCTGCCCGCAACCTTATGACCAAGAAGGGCCGTGCGGCCATGACGGCCTTTGCGGGGTCGATTGGCATTATCGGCATCGCGGCGATTCTGGCACTGTCCAACGGCGTAAACGGCTACATCAAAAAGGTCGAGGAGGATACGCTGTCGAGCTACCCGCTCACCATTTCCAAGCAGGATTACGACCTGTCGTCCATGATGGGCGGACAGGGGGCCACGGATGACGAGGCGTCCAACGGCGAGGATTCGTCCGACGACGGTACCGACGGCAAGGCTCAGGAAACCGATAAGATTCCCGTGGTCACGGCCGTAAAGGATATGTTTGCGAGCGTTAAGTCCAACGACATGACGAGCTTTAAGGCATGGCTCGATGCCGGTGGCGACGGAATCGATAAAGAGGTCAACGCCATTCAGTACGGCTACGGTGTATCGCCGGTTGTCTATCGTGCCGGCAAGGGCGACGAGAAGCCCGTCCGGCTGGTGCCCAACGCTATGACCGAGGCCATGAGCGGAGGCGCAAGTTCGGCGGCAACGGTGAGCATGGAATCCATGGGAACCTCGGTCTTTAACGAGATGATCGACGACCAGAGTCTGCTCGACAGCCAGTACGATGTCGTCGCTGGTCACTGGCCCACGTCCGCCAACGAAGCCGTGATGGTGCTTTCGAGCCGTGGCACGGTGGGCGATTACACGCTTTACAGCATCGGCGCGCTGGATATCAACGAGCTCAACGACCTGGTTAACAGCGCCATGGCGGCCGACGGTGGGGCCGAAACGCCCGAGACCGGCGCCGACTTTACCTACGACGATGCGCTGTCCACGACGTTTAAGGTGTTGTCGCCGGCCGATGCTTATCGCAAAAACGAAGAGACCGGCATGTGGACTGACATGTCCGGTGACGCCGACTTTATGGCCGACAAGGTTGCCGACGGCATTGACGTGCACATTGTGGGCGTGGTGCGACCTAACGAGACGGCCAATGCGAGCGCGTTGTCTCCGGGCATTGCCTATACACATGCGCTGACTCACCAGCTTATGGAGCGCGCCGCCGATTCGCAGATTGTGCAAGAGCAGCTTGCCCACCCCGAGACGGATGCCTTTACGGGCAAGTCTTTCGATGAACTGCAGGGCGAGGCAAAACAGGGCGTGGATCTGGGCAGTATGTTCAGTGTGGACGAGGCGGCGCTGAAGAGTGCGTTCTCGTTTGATGCGTCTGCACTCTCGGGTGCGGCCGGCGGTATGGACCTTTCTGGCATCGACTTGTCCGGGCTGGACATTGACCTTTCTGGCGTTGGTAAGGACATCGACTTCAGCGACATCATGGCCAAAGCGCCGGCCCCAGATTTCTCGGGCATCTTTGACGGTCTGGAGCTCACGCCCGAGCAAATGCAGCAGGTGGGAACGCTTGCCAACCAACTGTTTGAGGGCTTTTTGCAGTCTGATCAGTTTAGGGCGCTGTCACCCGATGATCTTAAGGACGCGTCAAAGCTTGCCGCCGCGTTCTCGACGTATCTTGAGAGTGATACGGCAGCCCAGCAAATCCTGGCCCAGCTCAAAGCGCTCGGCGGCGATGCCCTGGCCGAGCGCTTGCAGCAGGCGATGACCGACTATGTGCAAAAGCAGCTGGCTCCGTATCTGCAGCAGGCTATGGATCAGGTGATGAAGTCGATCAGCGATCAGATTGCGGCGACGGTGTCAGCTCAGCTCAAGGCGGGCGCGGAAGGGCTCATGGGCCAGATGGCGACGCAGATGTCATCGAGTTTTGCC
>CALKBB010000329.1 GCA_937989795.1 uncultured Collinsella sp.
CTCCTTCTCTGCCTTGGACAGCGCCTGCTCCAGTCGCGCCAGCGTGTCGCGTGTATATACGGCACCAGTCGGATTGTTGGGCGAGTCGATGATAACGGCAGTCGTCTTATCGGTAATCGCCTTGAGCACGTTGTCCACGCTCAGCTGGAACGTATCTTCATCGGCGAGCGCCTCAACACACGTACAGCCGGCCTTCTCAATCCATACGCGATACTCCGGAAAGTACGGAGCGATAACAATAACCTCGTCGCCCGGGTTCGTAACGGCGTTGAGCGTGCAGGTGAGCGATGCCGCGGCGCCAACCGTCATAAAGACGTCCTTGCCCTCATAGCTCGTGCCAAAGCGGCGGTTGAGCGATTCGGCCACAACGGCACGACATTGCGGCAGGCCCGGTGCGGGCGTGTAGCCGTGCAGCTGGTCGCTCGGCAGCTCCAGGGCCTTCTTAATCGACTCCGCCACAGCAGCGGGCGCCGGAACACTCGGGTTGCCCAGCGAAAAATCGAATACGTTCTCCGCACCGATCTGTGCCTTGCGCTCAAGACCATAGCTAAAGATCTCGCGGATGATGGAGCTTTCCGCACCGCGAGCATACATAGTTTCGTTGATCATCTGTTCCCCTTTCGCATAGGCGCTATTGTACGCTTTAGCCGAGCAAAGTGCCGCAGCAATGTTAATTGGGGACAGACTTAAATGCGTGAAAACGCTCATTTAAGTCTGTCCCCAATCAACAGATGGCCCCATATCGCTCAATAGAAAAAGCCTCCGCAGGTTTCCCCGCGGAGGCTTTCGTTAGAAGGACTATTTGTCGACGTCGGTGCCGGCACCGGTATCGACGGCACGATCATCGCCGGCATCATCAGATGTGACTTCGGCATCCTCCTGCATGGCCGCCTGCGCAAAAGCCGCGGCATCAGCCGCCAGCTCCTCCTCGCTCATACGAGGCGCGCGCTTCTTGGTCGGCATGCCGGCTGCCTTGGCATTGCGCTCCTCCTTGGCCGCCAGGATATCGCCCTCGCGTTCAAGGTAGGCATCCCACTCGTTGTCGAGCAGGGCGTTCACGGCGTCGCCCTCGACGGTCTCGCGCTCAAGCAGCACCTTCGCCATCAGATCAAGCTGATCGCGACGGGCATCCAAAATCTCGACCGCGCGGCGATGGGCCTCACGCATGATGCGCTGAACCTCGATATCGATGCGGCGCGCCGTCTCCTCGGAGTAATCCTGGTGATCGGCGTAATCGCGACCAAGGAACACCTGATGCTGCGCCTCGCCAAACACTTGCGTGCCCAGCTCCTCGCTCATGCCCAGACGCGTAACCATCTCGCGCGCCATCTTGGTTGCGCGCTCCAGATCGTTGCTCGCGCCCGACGTAATGTCATCGCACATGAGCTCCTCGGCAACGCGACCGCCCAAGAACACGGCGAGCTCGTCGAGCATCTCGTTCTTGGTCTTGAGGAAGTGATCCTCCTGCGGAAGCTGCAACGTGTAGCCCAGAGCCTGGCCGCGGCTGACAATCGAAATCTTATGAACCGGATCGGAGTGCTCCAAGATGTGACCCACCAGGGCATGGCCGCTCTCATGGTAGGCAATCGTGATGCGCTCGGCTTCGGTCATCACACGACCCTTGCGTTGCGGTCCGGCAATCACGCGCTCCATCGATTCCTCGACCTCGTCCATCGAGATCACGGAACGATGACGGCGAGCGGCCAGCAGCGCAGACTCGTTGAGCAGATTTGCCAGATCGGCACCGGTGAAGCCAACGGTCATCTGGGCGAGCTTCTCAAACTTAACGTCCTCGTCCATCGGCTTGTTCTCGGCATGCACGCGCAAGATCTGCTCGCGGCCCTTCACATCCGGACGGTCGACCGTAACCTGGCGGTCAAAACGGCCGGGACGCAGCAATGCCGGATCCAGGATGTCAGGACGGTTGGTCGCAGCGATCAGGATGACCAACTCGCTTTCCTCAAAGCCGTCCATCTCGACCAGCAGCTGGTTGAGCGTCTGCTCGCGCTCGTCGTGACCGCCGCCCAAGCCAGCTCCGCGCTGACGTCCCACGGCATCGATCTCATCGATGAAAATGATCGACGGGGCCTGGGACTTGGCCTCCTTAAAGAGGTCACGCACACGGCTGGCGCCGACACCTACGAACATCTCGACAAAGTCGGAACCCGAGATGCTAAAGAACGGCACGCCCGCCTCGCCGGCAACGGCCTTGGCCAGCAGCGTTTTACCGGTGCCCGGAGGGCCAACCAGCAACACGCCACGCGGGATCTTGGCGCCCAGCTTGCGATAGCGATCCGGATCGCTCAAAAAGTCACGGATCTCCTCGAGCTCCTCGACTGCCTCGTCCACGCCGGCAACGTCTTCAAACTTGACCTTGGGGCGTGTGGCCTCGTTGGTCTTGGCGTTGGTCTTGCCAAACTGCATGTTCCTGTTGTTGGCGCCCATCATCTGGCGCATAAAGTAGAACATGATGGCGATAAGGGCGATCGTCGGAAGCACACTCATCGCCAAGTCGCCCCAAAAATCGGGATCGTTGGTGTTGACGATGTATTTGGTATCGGGGTGCTCCGCCATGAGCTCGGCAAGCGAATCGGAGCCGACATAGGTCGAGGAGAAGCTCTTGAGCTCGCTCGTATCGCCCTTGTCCTTCTTCGTCTTCCAGTAATGACCCGTCACGCTTCCGTCTTGAACCGTATAGGTCAAATCTTCGACGCGATCCTGCTTAATGGCGCTGACCATCTCGCTCGTCGCGAGCTTAACGGTATTGCTGGAATTGGCAAAGCCGGAGCCCATGTTAAAGAAGGCGTAGCCCAGAAGCGCGCAAGCCAAAAGAAAATACAGCCAGCCCGTACGCGTGGGCTTCTTGCCTCCGGGCATCCCCGGAATCTTTGGGTCCCGGGGAGTCTGGGAATTGTTGTCGTTACGGTCGTCGGGCATCTTACGAATAAACCTCCGGTTTCAAAATGCCCAGATACGGAAGGTTGCGATAGCGCTCGGCATAGTCGAGGCCGTAGCCCACCACAAAGGCATCGGGGCAATGGGTTCCAACATACTTGGGCGTGATGGCCGAGGTACGGTCCTCAACGTCCTTCCACAGGAAGGCGGCGACCTCCAGAGAAGCGGGCTTGCGGCTCTCGAGGTTCTTCATCAGGTACTTGAGGGTCAGGCCCGAGTCCAAAATGTCCTCGACGATCAGCACGTCGCGACCACGGATGTCGATATCCAGGTCCTTAATGATACGCACGATGCCCGAAGACTTCACACCGTCGCCATAGCTCGAAACAGCCATGAAATCGATGTTGGTCGGCAGCTCGATCTTACGCATCAGGTCGCCCATAAAGACCACGGCGCCGCGCAGGACCGCAATCAGCACCAGATCCTTACCCGCGTAATCGCGAGTAATCTCCTCGCCCAGGCGAGAAACGATACCGTCGATATCCTCCTGCGTAAACAGAACCTTCTCGATATCCGGATGTTGAGAAGCCATGACAACCCTTTCTTGTGCTTAATCGCCCACACACCGCCGTATGGACGCGAACCACACATTCTAGCAGCGCACGGGGTATATTTTCCAGCCCGTACGCCATCAGCGCGGGAATACCGTCAACGTCGCACAGAATAGCTGGCGTGGGACGCTAATCCGCATCGACCACGCGGAGCAGATATGCCACGCGCGTTGCGGCCGTGCACTTAAAACGCTCGTCCGCGCGAACTCCGGCGACCCACACCACGGCACCTCCCGGCGCCGTCCTCACCATGGGCACGCCGGCGCGCTCGGAAACGGGAATGCGGGCCTCGCCTAGCAAGTCGGATACCTTCTTGCTTCGGCCACTCATCCCTAACGGGCACATCACGTCTCCCGGTGCGGGACCGTCCACCCACAGGCGCGCCAATCGCGCCTCGGCAGGGATCTCGCCACGCGAGCCCGCCAGGATCCGCTCACTATCGCTGTCGGCAAAACCCAGGGCAGCCGCGTCTACTAAAGCTGTCACTTCCCCGGCAGCCGCAAGCTCACGAGCGCGGCGCACGATATCGCATCCCGGCTCAACGGCCATCGGCTCTGCGACCAGCATGCGTCCCCCGCCCAACGGCAAACGACCGGGTACGGTAACCCAGTCCGCAACCAGGCCCTCACGAGCCGCCGGCGCCTTAAACGCCAGCATGCCAAACTCGACGCGCGCGTCAATTCCCGCCGGAAGCGTGACCGAGCCTGCGCCCTCGGCAACGCAGGAAAGGACTCGCTCCACATGTCGCATCTCTGGACGAGCATCCGGATCGATGCGTTTAATCGCCAGTCGCACGATGCGCCGCGCGATTACCACCTCGGCCGCAGCAAGGCGTCTGGCATCGAGCACCAGCGCGCCCGCCGCCTCCTTGCGCAAACAGCTTCGAAACGCCTGCGCCGACAGCTGGGATAGAAACGCGTCTTCGTCACCCAAGATCTCACAGGCGGCGCCAATCGTCTTGCACACGCTCGCATTACGCTGTGCCACCACTGGCATTACCCGATGGCGCACGTAGTTTCGCAGATACGAGATATCCTCATTGCTCTCGTCCTCACGCCACGGCTGACCATGTACCTGCAGATAGCCCACTAGCTCGCCATGAGTTAGGTCGAGCAAGGGGCGCACCACGATATTCCTTCGACGGGGAATGCTCGAAAGCCCAGCCGGGCCCGACCCCTTAATGGCGTTCATCAAAAATGTTTCCGCACGGTCCGAAGAGGTATGGGCAGTACAGATGCGCGCCGCCGTTCTCGGCGCCCCCGTCTTGGCACAAAGCGCGCGAACATACCTTCGCGCCGCGGCATAACGCACCTCGCGCGCAGCCGCCTCGATATTGCCCGACTCCTCATCAAAATAAGCGTGCTCCACGCACAGCGGCAAACCATATTGCGCGCAGAGATCACGCACGAAGGCTTCATCGCCGTCGGACGCCTTACCGCGCAGATGATGGTTTACATGCAGCACATGCAGGCGATCGCGAGCAATGGGGGCAACACCGCGTCCGTCTTGGATATCCAGCTTTGATGTGCACGCCATAAGAAGCAGTGCCGTCGAGTCCGCACCGCCTGATACCATGAGCACCACAGGAGCAGCCTGCTGCCTCATCCGGGTCTCATCAACCGTCCCAGGCGCGGCATGGTGTCCGTAATGCTGTGATACCGTTGGCATTCGCTTCCTCCTCTATTCGTCCGCACCCATTGTATCCTTTGGAATCTTATGTCTCGCCTACACCTTCATATCCTCGGCAGTGGCTCTAAAGGCAACTGCGCACTCATCGAGGGCCCGCAGGGGCTCATTATGGTCGATGACGGACTGTCTCGCCGCGAGACATTAAAGCGCATGGCAGAACTGGGCCTCTCGACAGACAACGTCTCGGCTCTTCTCATTACTCATGAGCATAGCGATCACATCAAGGGCCTCGATGTCTGGTGCAAGCACTGGCACGGCCCCCTCTTTGCCAGCAGGGGCACTCTTTCGAACAAAGAAAATCTTTCGCATCTGCCTGTCGAGGAATTCGATCCCGGCGACGCCCTATCCATTGCCGGCATCCACGTGCAAACCTACTCAACATCACACGATGTCATCAATCCAGTCGGCTATCGATTCGACGCCCTCGATGATTCCATCGGCTTTGCCACCGACACCGGAGAGCTATCGAGCCAAGCCATGAACACCCTCAAAGATTGTCGAGTCCTCGCGCTCGAGAGCAACCATGATGTGACCATGCTGCGCGAGGGAGAATATCCCCGCTTTCTTCAGGAGCGCATCCTGTCTGCAAGGGGACACCTCTCCAATGGCCAAGCCGCCGAAGCCGCGCGCGAACTTGTTACCGATCGCACCGAACAGCTCATTGCCATGCATATCAGCCAAGATAACAATCGTCCGAGCCTTACCGTCAAAAGCTATGCCAAAGCTCTGGCCGCAACCCTGGATGACGAGGTCGGCAGCTCCGCAACCCTTCTCCAAGGATCGCGAAAACTCTCGATACGCCCTGCGAGTCAGTATCAGCCGGCAACCATTCAATAGACTGTCCTAGACAGCAAAAGGGGCCGAGAATCGCTTCCCAGCCCCTTTTGCTGTCTTTTCATAGCGCAGAACACCAACGAAGTTAGTCGATGGAGATCTTCGTAACGTTCTTCTTCTCGACGATCTTGGGAACCGTAACGGTCAGGATGCCGTCAGCGTACTTAGCCGAGAGGCCCTCGCTCGAAGCGTCCTTTAGATACACGCCACGCGTCGCGCTGTACGAGCTGAACTCCTTCTGCAAGAAGTTCTTGCCCTCGTTCTCCTCGTCTTCCTCGACATTCACGCTAATGGACAGACGGCCCTCATTGAGCTCGACATCGATATCGTCCTTGGCGACACCGGTCAGATAGGCCTTGACCTCATAGCCGTCGCCCTTATCCTCAACGTCAACGGGAAACGCCTTGGAAGCAATCGAGTTGTTTGCAAGGTCGGTCATATCATCAAACAGATCGAACAGCGAGCTAGCAGAAGGACGAACGCCAAAAACCGAACGATAAGGAACCATGCTTGCCATGTTTACCACTCCTTTTAGGACTGCCGAGCCATCTTCTAGGTGACTGGGACTTCTTTTGACGCTCTTATATATGCCCACCCAGTGCTTATATATACATCGGCTATAAAGTTTTTTGAGTCCAGTACTATAAGCATATCTAAGTGTGTGTGACTAAGGTTTTTGTAAGGTTAAGGTTCTTTGACCCAGAGCTTAAATAACGAGTATGTTCGCAGCTACAAATAACAAGGGGCTTACAATGAGCGCGTACACGTTGTTGGTAACGAGCTAAAGGGCATCATGGACGACCAAAACCAGAACAAAATGTTTATGCCGACGCAGGGGGAAGATACTTCCACGCAGCCGCCACGGTTCCATCGCCCCCACATCTCGCAAGAGCCCATTAATGATCCGGAGCCCGAGTATGTGACGAGAAATCGATATCAAACACTCGAGGATGCCCAAACGGGGCGTAAACATATGGGCGTCGCCTCGGGAGACCCTGTATATCTGAAAGACGCACCATTATCTAAAAACAGCGCAGCTAGTGAGGAGCCACTGAAAGCATCCGCTGCCAATCAACAAAGAGGTCCTCGACCAAAGCAAACCTTAACGCATTCGGTTCGCTATCTCGAAACGCCAAAACAGGGAAAATCAATCTTCGTTTCGTCAAGTAAACGACGCAAGCAGCATCGACTGACAATCCTGCTTTTGATCATTGCGGCCATAGCAGTTGCCCTTGTTA
>CALKBB010000330.1 GCA_937989795.1 uncultured Collinsella sp.
GCTTGCGATTGCGCCTGCTGTTGCGCGTCCTGTTCCGCCTGCGCCGCCGCCTGCCGCGCTTCCGGCACACCGGCGTCCACCAATCGCGGATCGGTCAAATCGTCGACGGCGACTTCGACGCTGCCGTGCGCCTGCGGTTCGGCGTACATCGCCGGCACCACGTCCACGCGGGAGGCCGACGCCTCCATTTCGGCGACGTCCGGATCAATCGCGTCGATGTCCGCCTCGCCTTGCGTATGTTCGAAAATCTGCGTCACGTCGATCAGATCGACCACCTGCTTGCCCAAGCGTGAGGTGGCCATTTGTTTCAGTTCCAAGGTGTTGCGCACCGGCGGCACGTCGGCGATGAGCTCACGCGCCGCCTTGACGTGGAACTTCTGCTTGGTGGAACGGGCGCGGGCGCCACGGGTCAGCCAGGCAAGCTCCTTGCGCGCCAGGTTGCGGCGCTTCGTCTCGCGCACGTCGGCCTGGCGGTCGCGCTCCACGCGCTGCAGGATGTATGCCGAATAGCCGCCCTCGAAGGGATCGACCTGGCCGTCGTGGACCTCCCACATGCTGGTGCAGACCTCGTCCAAGAACCAGCGGTCGTGCGTGACCACGAGCATGGCGCCCTGGCCGCGCTGCCAGCGGGCCTTTAGGTGACGCGCGAGCCAGTTGATGGTGCGCATGTCAAGGTGGTTGGTAGGCTCGTCGAGCATAAGCACGTCGTAATCGCCGATTAGCAGGCGCGCGAGGTCCACGCGACGGCGCTGGCCGCCCGAAAGCTCGCCCACCGTGCCCTCCCAGGGCACATCGCTAATAAGGCCGGCCAGGATCTGACGTGTACGCGGACTCGACGCCCACTCGTACTCGGGCGTGTCGCCGACGACGGCATGGTGCACGGTGTCGGTATCGACCAGGTTGTCCTTTTGGCCGAGCAATCCGATCGTCGTGCCGCGGCGGTGCGTCACACGGCCGTCGTCGGGCTCCAGCGTGCCAGCGAGAACGCTCAGCAGCGTCGACTTGCCGTCGCCGTTTTTACCGACAATACCAATGCGGTCGCCCTCGCCCACGCCGAGCGTCACGCTATCGAAAATATGCTTGGTGGGAAACTCTAGGCTGACGGAATCGCATCCCAAAAGAATCGCCATATGCCCTGCTCCTTCGTAGAAATTCAACGTTGTCCATGATAGCAGCGAGCCCCACCCCAAACCACCACGAAGGTGCCTGTCCCCTTTGTGGTGGTCGTTTCGGTCGCGGAGCAAAAAGGCGGGCCATCTCCCGCAAGAGATGACCCGCCTCTCCAATCAGTCCCGCGGCAACCGTGGCCGCCGCGGGCCTCAAGCATGTCCCGGACTAGGAGAACATGCCGGTGAGGTAATCATTCAGCCGCTTGTCCTTGGGCCGCTGGAAAATCTCGTCAGTCTCGTCGTACTCGACCATATCGCCCATGTAGAAGAACGCCGTGCGGTTGGACACGCGCGACGCCTGCTCCATGTTGTGCGTCACGATGACGATGGCGCGGTCGGCAACGATCGATGACATGAGGTCCTCGATCGCCAGCGTCGAGATGGGGTCGAGCGCCGAGCAGGGCTCGTCAAACAGGATCACGTCGGGGTTGAGCGCCAGCGTGCGCGCGATGCACAGACGCTGCTGCTGGCCGCCCGAAAGCGCGTAGGCGCTCTTGTCGAGCTTGTCCTTGACCTCGTCCCACAACGCCGCACCACGCAGGCTTTCCTCGACCATACGATCGAGCTCGTCGCGGTCGGTGATGCCGTGGCGCTTGGGCGCAAACGTGATGTTGTCGCGAATGGACTTGCGGAAAGGGTTGGGCTGCTGAAACACCATGCCAATGGACCAACGCAGCTCGTAGGTGTTCTCGGCCTTGATGTTCACGTTGCGCCCGCGGTAGTTGATCTCGCCCTCCACGCGGCAGCCGCGGATCTCGCGATTCATAAGGTTGAGGCTACGCAAGAAGGTCGACTTGCCGCAGCCCGAAGGCCCAATGAGCGCCGTGATCTCGCCCTTGTGAAAGTCGAGCGACGTATTGTGCAGCGCATGGTGGTCGCCATAGTACACGTTGACGTCCTTGGTGGAGAGCACGACCTCGTCGCTCACGGCCTTGCCGCTCACGCGCACGCGCTTCTCGCTCTCCCCCACGCTCGACAGGAAGTCCTGGGTCTCGGACGTGGCCGCTTCGGTTGCGGGCGTTGCATTTATCTCGCTCATTCGGCCGTCATCTTCCTTGCCAATTGCTTGCCCACGATACGGGCGACTACGTTAAACAGCAGCACGCAGATCATCAGCAGCGCCGCGGTGCCCCAGACGATCTGCTGGGCCTCGGGGCTGCCCTCGCCATAGATCTTGTAGATGTGCACGGCGAGCGACTCACCGGGGCGGAACACGTTCCAGGCGCAGGTGGGGCTCGACAGGTTAAAGCTCAAGAAGTTCAGACGCACCGGCGAGCTCATGCCCGAAGTAAAGAGCAGTGCCGCGGCCTCGCCAAACACACGGCCGGCCGAAAGCACAATGCCGGTCACGATGGCGGGCATGGCCTCGGGAATCAGGATGTGCAGCGTGGCCTCCCAGCGGGTAAGGCCCATGGCCAGGCATGCATCGCGCTGGGCCTGTGGCACGTCCTCGAGCGCCTGCTGGATCACGCGCACCAGGATGGGGATATTGAACATGGTGAGCGCGACAGCGCCGGAGATGATGGAGTACTTCCAGCCCAGCTGCACCGAGAACACCAGAAAGCCGAACATGCCGACGACGATGGAAGGCAGCGAGGACAGCGTCTCGATGGCGGTAGAGGCGATGTCGCGGATAGGGCCGTTCGGCGCGTACTCAACCAGGAAGACCGCCCCGCCCAGACTGATGGGCACCGAGATGACCAGAGTGATCAGCAGCAGGTAGAACGAGTCGAACAGCTGGTAGAGCACGCCACCCTGGGTACCGTTGGCGCGCGACGGCTGCGTGAGAAAGCCCGGCTGGAACAGCGTCGAGATGCCCTCGAACAGGATATAGGTCACCATGGAGACAACGATGAGCATGACGATGGCGACGATCGCCGTCAGCACGCCCGTGGCGATGCGGTCCTGCTTTTGGACGCGCCCGAACCTCGCCTCGTCGATATGGATGCGCGTACTAGCCACGAGCCTTCGCCCCCTTGCGGCCGATAAGGTGGATGATCAGGATGAAGATGAGGCTCATGCCCATCAGCAGCAGACCGAGCGCCCACAGAACATCGTCCTGGGCCGAACCCTCGGCATAGACCGCCATAGACGTGGTAAGCGTGGTGGTGATGGTGGACGCCGGCGACAGCAGCGACGTCGGCATGGCCTCGATGCCGCCGATAACCATGCGCACGGCGAGCGTCTCGCCAAAGGCGCGGGTCATGCCCAGGATGACCGCAGTCATGAGCGACGGCATGGCGGACTTGAGCACCACGTGCCAGATGGTCTGCCAGCGAGTGTAGCCCAGCGCAAGCGAGCCCTGACGGTAGCTGTCGGGCACGGCGCGCAGGCCATCGACCGAAAGCGTGGTCATCGTCGGCAGGATCATGACGGCCAGCACGATGGCGCCGGGCAAGATGCCCAAGCCCGTACTCACGTGGAAAACGCTCTTCATAAGACCGACGACCACGTGAAAACCGATCAGGCCAAAGACGACCGAGGGAATGCCGGTCAAAAGCTCAATAAGCGGCTGAAAGACCCTGGAACCAAACTTAGGGCTAATCTCGACTGCAAAGATGGCAGAGCCGATGGCGATGGGCAGCGCAATGATCGTGGAGAGTACCATGACCGCAAATGAGGTGACGATCAGGGGCAGGGCGCCGGTATAGGGCAGGCCGTTTTTAGCCGTGTTGGCCAGGTCCCACTTGGTGCCGGTAAAGAACTCGACGACCGAAACGCCATCCTTAACAAAAGCCGAGAGGCCCTTTTGGGCGACCATAAAGATGAGCGCGGCAACGACAAGCGTCACGAGCGCTACGCACGCACCCGTGACGCCCAGGCCCACGTTCTCAAGGTCGCGCTTTGGCAGTTGCTTTGCCATTGCAAACCTTTCCGGGGCGATTACTTATTTAGCAGAAACCTTGCCGCTGGCGTCCTTGACGACCTTCATGGCAGAGACGGGGATAAAGCCCTGCTCCTCGACGAGCTTGCCCTGGACGTCGTCGGAAAGCATGAACTCCAGGAAAGCCTTGGTGGCGTCGTCGGCGTCCTTTGCGCAGTACATGTGCTCGGTAGCCCAGATCTTAAAGGAGTCGTCGGTGACGTTTGCACTCTTGGGCTCCACGCCCTCGACCTTGACGGCGTTGAACTTGGAGTCGTCGAAGTGCGAGAAGTCCAGGTAGGAGATGGCGTTGTCGGTGCTGGCCATCTGAGTCTGTACATCGCCGGACTTGTCGAGCTCGGCGTCGCCCTTAAAGTCGACGGCCTCGTCACCAAAGACGGCGGCCTCGAAGGTGGCACGGGTGCCGGAGCCGGCCTTGCGGTTGAGAACGACGATGGTGGCGTCGTCACCGCCGACCTCCTTCCAGTTGGTGATCTGGCCGGAGAAGATGCCCTTGAGCTGCTCAAGGGACAGGTCGTCGACCGTCACGTTCTTGGAGACGACGGGACCCATGCCCACAACGGCGACCTCGTGGTCGACGAGGTTCTTGACCTGGTCGGCCTCGAGCTTGGTCTCGGCGAAGACGTCGGAGTTACCGATGGTAACGGTACCGGCGGCGACAGCGGTCAGGCCCTTGCCCGAACCGTTGCCCGAACCGGAGACGGAGACGTCCGGGTTGGCGTCCATGAACTTCTCGGCAGCGGCCTCGACGAGAGCCTGGAACGAGGAGGCACCGTCATAGGTCACCTCGCCGGAGACGGACTCGGCAGCAGCGGCGCTACCCTTGTCGGCGGCGTCGGATGCGCCTGCGCCACCGCAACCAACGAGACCGAGACCGACGATACTGGCAAGACCACCAGCGAGGCCGAGGAACTGACGACGAGAATAAGCCTGATCGAGCATGATCTTCCTTTCATACATGCGAATCGCGGGCACCCTGCCCGCTTTGCTGTTTGGAAAGATACGGCCCCGACCGGGCAGCGCTCGCGCCAACTGCGGTTTCTTACGGGCATCTGATAGACCCTTACCGCAAGCGCGGCTCGGCTTTACAAACGAATAACAAATTCACCACCAAGCATGACCCGCCTTTTACACCAATAAAAACAAAGTTGCGGTGAAATAATTCCTGTTTGGCCATCAAATGGCCCATTCTAGGAACTATTCCACCGCAACTTAGATTGGAAAACCGCGAAACCTTAAAGCTCTAATTCATTCAAACGGAGGATTGCCACGATGTAAATCTTGAGTGCTTGCTTGAGCTGCTCCTCGTTGGCGCACTCGTTGGGGCCGTGCATCTGGCCGCCCCATGCGGGCAGCTCCAGGCCGGTCTCCTCGGGGCCAAACGAGACGGCGCGGGCAAAGTTGCGCGCATACGTGCCGCCGCCCATGGCAAAGGGCTCGGCATGCTTGCCCGTAAACTCGTTATAGGTATCAATAAGCGCTTTCACGGCCGGATCGTCGGCAGACACCGAGAACGGCACCTTTGCACGACCCACACGACACGTCACGCCAAAGCGGCCCACGAGCGGCTCAAGCTGCTCGCGGATGGTATCGGCGCTCGTGCTGTCGGGGAAACGCACGTCGATGACCTGCTCAATATGGCCATCCGCCACGCGGATGACGCCAGCGTTGCAGGTAAGCGGGCCAAACGCCGGACTCGTCGCATCGATACCCAGGCCGCGGCCATAGGCATCCGCATGCACAAAGGCCAGGAACTTGACGAACTCATGCTCGGCAGGCGTCAGCAGGCGCTCGTCGCGTGCACCAAACGCGTCCTCGGCCTCGCGCAGATACGACACGATCAGGCCGACGGCATTGATCGTTCCCTCGGGCATCGAGGCATGGCCGCCAATACCGTGGGCAAAAATCTGCGCATGCCCGTTATCGAGTGTTGTGATCTCCAGGCGGTCGGCGTTCTCGACCGGCGCCGGCAGTTCATCGGCGGCAATCGCAAGCTCACAGATAGACTGCGACGGAATAGCGTTGCTCGCCTCGGCACCGCTCCAGGACACAATGCGCCCGCCGTCGATCTTGGGGCTCACAAACGTCGCCCCAAACTGGCCCTTCTCGGCATTGCAGACCGGGAACTCGGCATCGGGCGTAAACAGAAAGTCGGGGTCTGCGTGGTTCTCCAGATAATGGTGAACGTCGGACATGCCCACTTCCTCATCGCAGCCCAGCAGCGCGCGGAAGGTGTAGCGCGGCACAATGCCGTGCTTGAGCAGGTAGGCGCCGGCGTAGAGCGACAGCACGGCCGGACCTTTGTCGTCGATCACGCCGCGGCCGAGCAGCCAGCCCTCGCGACGCTCCATCGCAAACGGGTCGGTGTTCCAGCCGGGACCGGCGGGCACCACGTCCACATGGCAAATGGTCGCAAGCTGCTTATCACCGCGGCCCGGGATATCGGCGATGCCCACATAGCCCTCGTCGTCGCTCGTCTGGTAGCCGAGCTTCTGCGCGATGCCGAGCGCGCAATCGAGCGCATCACGGACCGGGCGGCCAAACGGCGCACCGGGCTCCGCATCGGCAGCAACGGCCACGGACGGATAGCTCACCAGCTGCTCGATATCGGCGACGACATCTTCCCAGACCTCGTCGACATACTCGGCGACGCTCTGCTCCACCTGATTCATGGACGACCTCCTTACCAATGAGCGGCGAGCGTGCCCGCCCCTCACATCACATACTTATATAGCGAAAAGTTTAGCAAGCTCGGCCACCGAGCGCACCACCGCATCAGCACCCGCGGCCTCGTGCTCGCCCGGCGCCGCCGCGCCCGAATAGATGCCAATGCACGGCACGCCCATCGCGTGCGCGCCCTCGACGTCGTTAAAGCGGTCGCCAATCATCACGGCATCGTCCGCGGTCGCGCCCAGGGCCGCCAGAGCATCGCGGACCGAATCCGCCTTGGTCTCGCGCCCCTGCGGCGGATTCATGCCAACCACCGCCTCAAACTGAGAAAGCCCGAGCTCACGTACCATATCGATGCACTTTGCCTCCATGCGCGACGTCGCCACGGCCATACGCTTGCCCCGGGCGGCCAACCCATCCAGAAACTCGGGGACCCCGTCGAACACGGGATACTCCTCCGGTCCCAGCTCATCAAAAAAAGCACGGTACTCGTCGGCCGCCACAAGCGACTCCTCGCGGGAAAAGCCGTAAAAGTCGTGAAAGCTCTTCCACAGGGGCGGCCCGATCATGCGGCGCAGATCACCCATCTGCGCCTCCGAAAACCCGCGCGCAGCCAGCGTCTTGCACGTCGAGGTCATCACCGCCCGGCCCGTATCTGCCACCGTGCCGTCAAAATCGAACAGCACGACCGGCCGTTTGCCTATCTCCAACGCCTCCATCGGCATTCCTCTTCCCCAGTTGACGATTTCCACACCGACACTTCAAACTGTTGACTATTCAACAATTGAACCTAGTAATGTGGAACGACTCAACTATACTTGTCGCACTTTGCTTTCAGAAGGCGGCGCGCAAGCGCCCCAACGAAAGGTGCAATTATGTCTTTTGCCATCATAACCGACTCCACGTCGGACATCTCCCCCGCCCGCGCCCAAGAGCTCGGCATTTACGTGATTCCGCTGCATGTGATTATCGAGGGCGAGGACCTGCTCGACCAGGTGCAGATTACCGCCGAGGAGCACGTCGCCCGCATGGCCGGCTCCGAGCAGCTGCCGCACACCTCGCAGCCAAGCGCCGGCGAGTTCAAGGCGCTCTTTGATCGCGTGCTCGCCGACGGCCACGACAGCGCCATCTTTATCTCGCTGTGCAGCGAGTGGTCTGCCTGCTACGCCAACGCGTGCCAGGTTGCCGATACCCACGAGCTCGACGTGCGCTGCATCGACTCGCGCACCGGCTCGGCTGCCGAGGGCCTGCTGGTGGAGTACGCGCTGGCCATGCGCGAGGACGGCCGCAGCCTGGACGAGACCGAGGCGCAGATCCGAGCGACGCTGCCCGACGCCCACCTGCTGCTGATTCCCCGCACGCTCGAGAACCTCGTTAAGAACGGCCGCGCGCCCAAACTCGCCGGCCAGCTCACACAGATGCTCAACATTCGCCTGGCCGTTTCGCCGGAGTGGAAATCGGGCGAGATCAAGGCCATCAAAAAGGGCCGCGGCGCCAAGCGCATCGTCGCCAACACCATGGCTGACTGCCTCGAGTTTTTGGCCGAGCACCCGGGCTCCAGCGTGCGTGTGCTCACGACCGGCGCCGCCGAGGAGCAGGAGCTCGTCAACCAAGCGCTCGCGGGCCAAGACTACGTAGACGCCGGCACCGGCCCCATCGGCTGCACCATTGCCACCCACGTAGGCGTCGACGCCATCGCTATCAGCTACTGCCCCCGCTACCGGCCCATCCACTAGGGCACCTTTACCACTTGCGGTGAAATAGAGACTGTTTTTGGCTTATCAGCCGCAAATCAATCGCTATTCCACCGCAACTTAGAAGCAGTTCATTTGGGACGGGGCTAAAAAGAGTGGTGCGCAACGTTACGCACCGGTCTTTTTAGCTCCGTCCCATTTTAGCTACCCTACATCAGCCCGCTCAGGACGATGTCGACGGCCTCGTTGAGGTCGTCGGTAATGTGTACCAGATCCGGATCGAGCGGGCTAATCATACCGGTGCTCATCACCGGGCCGTTGAGCCAGTCGAACAGGCCCTGCCAGTACTCGGTGCCCACCAAAACGAGGGGCATGCGCTTGACCTTGTGCGTCTGCACCAGTGTGAGCACCTCGAACATCTCGTCGAGCATGCCAAAGCCACCGGGAAACACGATGGCGCCCGAGCTGTATTTGACGAACATGGTTTTGCGCACAAAGAAGTAACGGAAGTCCATGCCAAGGTTCACGTATTTGTTGAGCCCATGCTCGTGCGGAAGCTCGATACCCAAGCCGACCGACTTGCCGTTGGCACTCGCCGCTCCCCTATTGGCCGCCTCCATGACGCCGGGACCGCCGCCGGTGATAACCGCCACGCCGCGCTGGGCAATCTTACGGCCGACCGTGCGCGCTGCCTTGTAGAGCGGATCGGTCTTGGGCGTGCGGGCGCTGCCGAAGATGGTCACAGCGGGCCCGAGCTCGGCAAGTGCGCCAAAGCCATCGACAAACTCGGCCTGGATGCGCAGCACGCGCCACGGATCAGCATGCAACCAGTCGGTCGACTCCTCGGGCGCCAGCAGGTTGGCGTAGGTGTTGTCCTTAGGAATCATGGGGCCGCGCATAACCACGGGGCCGCGGCGGTACGTCTCGTCGTAGGCAGGCTCGCCCTCGACATTCTCGTTCTTAATCATGGGTACTCCTATCGAGAAAAAGAAAAACGGGCGGGGTCGACGCCATGCGTCAAACACCCGCACGAACATCAACTATTCGGTATGGTACCCACGATGCGTTATGCGCTTGCAAGGCATCGGTCAGCGGTCGCGCAGACGGTGTTAGCGAACGTGATGACCGGCCAGCGCTCGCCCCTTGCCGTTGCTAGCGCTCTGCAAGCGCCCGCGCCGCTCTTAGTAGTCCACCGCCGCAGGACTGTTCATCCAGTCGCTCACAAACACGCCGTAGCGGCCCTCGATAATGGCCTGACGGGCACGCTGCATAAGGTTGAGCAGGTAGTAGATGTTGTGCATCGACAGCAGAATACCGCCGAGCATCTCCTTCTGCGTGACCATGTGACGGATGAGCGCACGGCTGTAGCCGCCCGTGCACACCGGGCAGGTGCAGGTGGGGTCGATGGGGCCGTCGTCGTGCGCAAAGCGAGCGTTGCGGAAGTTGAGGCGACCCTCGCTGGAGAACGCCGTACCCATGCGGCCGGTGCGCGTCGGCAGCACGCAGTCGAACATGTCGATACCCACGCCCACGCCGCGCACAAGCGTGGTAGGGTTGCCGACGCCCATGAGGTAGCGCGGCTTGTGCTTAGGCATGTACTCGGAAACCAGCGGCGCCAGCGTCTCGAACATGGTCTCGTGGTCTTCGCCCACCGAATAGCCGCCGATGCCGTAACCCGGGAAGTCGCCGCACTCCTCCAGATGGCGCAGCGAGCGCAGGCGCAGGTCCAGGTGCATGCCGCCTTGGACGATGCCAAAGAGCGCCTGGTCATCGCGGGTATGCGCCTTATAGCAGCGCTCGGCCCACATACTCGACAGCTCAACGGCGCGCTCGACGTAGGCGCGCGTGGCGGGATAGCCCGGGCACTGGTCGAGCTGCATGCAGATATCGGAGCCGAGCTTCATGGCGATTTCCATGTTGTCCTCGGGCGTCCAGAACACGTGGCGGCCGTCGTAGTCGTTGACGATAAAGCGCACGCCCTCGTCGGTGAGCTTGACGGCGTCGTTGTGGCTGAACACCTGGAAGCCGCCCGAATCGGTAAGAATGGGGCCGTGCCAGTTCATAAACTTGTGCAGGCCGCCCAGCTCGGCAATGGTGTCCTCGCCGGGACGCATGGACAGGTGATAGGTGTTGGCAAGCACGATCTGGGCGCCGAGCTGTTTGACGGTCTCGGTAGGAATACCCTTGACGTTTGCCTTGGTGCCCACGGGCATAAAAATCGGCGTCT
>CALKBB010000331.1 GCA_937989795.1 uncultured Collinsella sp.
CTCTGCGGCCTTCGGCGGATTCAGCTCCAAATCGGCGCGCACAAACCGAATCGGCTCTTTCTGCCCCATCATCAGCTCGATCACGGCCTCGCAGCTATTCGCGCAGGAGCACTCGTTTCCGTCCTCCACGCGAATCCCGCGCGGATAGAGCCGGCAGATGGCCGGCAGCGCGTCCGCGCCCAGCATCGCGTGCACCGAACAGCGTCCGTCCGGCAGATGCAGCGGGCAGTCGCCCGCCCACGTCGGCGCAATCTGCGCGTAAGCCTCCGGCGTGGGATGCAGCGAAACGCGGACGGCGTTATCCAGCCGCTCCCGCATGGCCGGGCCGCACGACACGCTCAGCAGGCGGAAATAATCGTCGGTGGAGATCGAAATCGGCCAGCCCTTGCAGCAGGGATGGCGGCATTCGCCCATTTTGCAGGCGAATTTCGGAAAATAATCCGGCACAAGATAGCTTTCTTTCATGGCCTTTTCGCGCTTACCAGCCCAGTCTGCGGTAATAATTCAGGAAATTCCAGCCCGCGATATCGGCGACGGCTTCCTTCCAGCCGTCGAGTCCGCGCACGTCGGTAAAGAAATCGGCATCCGGGTTCTTACCCGTCACCAGGTAATATGCCGAGCGCACGGCGGCCTCCATCACGCCGCCTGTGGCGCCAAAGATCACGCCCGCGCCCGTGCCAAAGCCCAGCGGCGTATCGAGCGGCTCCTCGGTAAGCGTGTCCACGCTCACGTGGCTCGCGCGGATCATGCGCACCATCTCGCGCACCGTCAGCGCAACGTCTACGTCGGGTGCGTCGTTCTCGCCCACCATGCTCGGCAGCGCGCACTCGGCCTTCTTGGCCGTGCACGGCATCACGGACACCACAAACAGGCGCTCAGGCTCCACGCCCAGCATCTTGGCGTAATAGGTCTTGGCGATGGCGCCGAACATCTGCTGCGGCGACTTGGACGTGGACAGGCTGTCGACAAACTCCGGATAGCGCGCCTTCACAAAGCGCACCCAACCCGGGCAGCAGCTCGTAAACATGGGCCAGCCGCGGCTGTCACCCTCGCCCTTGGCGGCGGCGCCCAGGCGCTCGAGCAGCTCGGAGCCCTCCTCCATAATGGTGAGGTCGGCCGAGAAATCGGTATCGAACACGTACTCAAAGCCCACGCGGCGCAGCGCGCAAGCCAGACGCTCAACGGTTGCCTCCTCGCGCGGAATGCCGAGCTCCTCGCCCCAAGCGCTACGCACGGCCGGCGCAATCTGCACCAGCACGATCTTGTCGGGATCGGCGAGAGCATCGAACACCGTCTCGGTGTCGTCGCGTTCGCGCAGCGCACCCGTCGGGCAATGCGTAATGCACTGGCCGCACGCGACGCAATCGGTCTTGCCGATCGGCGCACGCCCGCGGGTACCCACGGCGGTATGCGTGGCGCGGTTGGTCAGGTCCCAAATCCCTGGCCCCTGCACGCTCTCGCACACCTTGATGCAGCGCATGCATTTGATGCACTTGTCGTTTTCGCGGATGATGGGAAAATCGAAATCCCAGCCCTCGCCCGCCAAATGCCTTTGATACGGCAGATAGAAAATGCCCAGGTCATTGGCGATGGTCTGCAGGTTGCAGTTACCGCTGCGCACGCAGCTCGTGCACTGCGAATCGTGCTGGGACAGCAGCAGCTGCACGTTGGTGCGACGGGCCTCGCGAGCCTTGGGGCTGTTGGTGTGGACCACCATGCCGTCGAGCACGTAGTTGTTGCAGGCGGCAACCAGCTGGTCGCAGCCCTCAACCTCGACCACGCACACGCGGCAACCGCCGATCTCGTTTAGATCGCGCAGGTAGCACAGGGTGGGAATCTGAATGCCGGCGGACTTGGCCGCATCTAGGATCGTGGTGTGCTCGGGAACCACGACCTCGCAATTATCGATAGTGAGCTTGACCATATTGTGCGCTCCGTTTTCGGTGTTGTCGCTGACGGTGGTTTTGCTGGGCTCTACCATTCCAGGTTCCTCCCTCCGCGGAACGCGCCAAAGCCAAAGTGGTCGCAGCGCAGGCAGCGGCTTGCCTCCTGGCGCGCCTCCTCCTCGGTAAGGCCCTGCTCGACCAGATTCCAATCGTGAATGCGCTCGCCGGCCTCGCGCTCGCCCAGCTCGCAGCGGCCGCACTCGTGCTTGCCCTTAAACTGGACGGTCGGCAGCTCCACGTCGAGCTTGATCTTGTGGTCGAAGCCCAGATAGCGGTCGATGTTTGCCGAAGCCACGCGACCGGCGTTGATGGCGCGGATGACGGTGGCGGGACCGGTCTGGCAGTCGCCGCCGCTAAAGAGGCCATTAAAGTTGGGCACGGCGCCATCCGAATCGGTGACGACGCAGCCCCACTTGCAGGCAATGCCCACCTCCTCAAACGGTTTGGAATCGATGTCTTGGCCAATGGCGACGAACACACGCTCGCAGGGGATGACGCGCTCGGGCGTGGCGGCGGCACGCGGAGCCGGACGACCGCGACGGGGCTCGCCGATAATCTGCGGCTGCACGCGCAAGCCGCTCACGCGACCGTCCTCGCCCGTCTCGATGGCGAGCGGGGCTGTCAGCTCCAGCACCTCGCAGCCCTCGGCCTGGGCACCGGCGATCTCGGCGTCCTGGGCCGTCATGTCGCAGATGCGACGGCGGTAGACGATGCTTACCTTTTCGGCACCGCAGCGCACGGCGGAGCGCGCCACGTCCATGGCCACGTTACCGCCGCCGATGACGCACACGCGCTGGCCGCTCAGGTCGGGCAGCTCGTCATCGCCGATGGCGCGCAGCATCTTGACAGCCGACTCAACGCCGGGCGCCTCTTCGCCCGGAAGGCCGAGCTTCTTATCGGTGTGGGCACCGATGGCCAAATAGACGGCATCGCACTCGTCGCGCAGACGGGCGAGCTCCTCGCCGCTCACGGAGTGGTCGAGCTCCACGTCGATGCCGGCGCTCAAGATCCAGTCGACCTCGGCCTGCAGGCGCTCGCGCGGCAGGCGATAGCTGGGAATGCCGTAGCGCAGCATGCCGCCCAGGTGGTGGCGCTGCTCGAAGATGGTCACCTTATGGCCCATCACGGCCAGGTAGTAGGCGCAGGAAAGGCCGGCCGGGCCGCCGCCGATCACGGCGACGCGCTTACCGGTGTTGTCCACTACATGCGGCTTGTGGTCGTTGAGGTCGCTGTGCTCAACGGCAAAACGCTTGAGGGCGAGGATGTTCATGGGATCGTCGACCATGCCGCGACGGCAGTGCATCTCGCAGGGATGCTCGCACACCAGGCCGCAAACGAGCGGCAGCGGATTGTTCTTGCGGATGACCTTGACGGCATCGGCATAGCGGCCGGCCTCGACGAGCGAAATGTACCCGGGAATGTCGACGTGCGCCGGGCAGCCCGAGACACACGGGACGCGAGCCTCGCGGTCAAAGCCGCAGGAGTGCTCGCGAATGTGGTGCTCAAAATCGTCGCGGAAGCCGCGAATGGCCGTGAGTGCCATGGCGCCAGCTTCGTAGCCGATGGCGCAGTCGCTCGAAAGGTAGATGGTGCGGGCCGTGCGCTCAATCAAGTTGAGCGTGGACTCGTCGGCGCGGCCCTCGAGCACATCGGCGAGCAGATCGCTCAGCGCGCTCAGGCCCACACGGCAGGGCGTGCACTTGCCGCAGCTCTGGGTGGAGCACAGGTTGACGAGCGCCGCCGTAAACTCGACGGGGCACGGGGCGAGTGAACTCACCGCCAGACGACGTCCGAGTGCATCGTGCAGGTCGTCCATGACGGCCTGAGCGTGGCTGCGTTCCATTACATGCAGTCGAGCCATAAGATCCCCTCTCACATGGCAGCCCGGAGGCGAGGCCGGGTGAAATTGCTACACGCAACAGACTGACCTAAAAAGTTGTTTGGCATCAATACAGTTCGGCAGGCGGTATGAAACGTCGTCCCCAGCGGCGAAATAGAACATTACCGCAGATAAATGCCATATTTGATAAAACGCGTTACCCACAATGCGGCACTTGGGGACACTCCTCACTCTGGTGCATCGTGGACAGGTTTGTTTGCACCAATCGTGAGTTGCGGTGAAATAGGGACTGAAAAGCCGCTCAAAAGGCCAAAACAGTCCGTATTCCACCGCAACTTCAAGACGTTGGTGCAGATTGACCTGACCCCTTTGCACCAAAAAGGGCCCCGGGCATAGTCTGCTCGGGGCCCAAACTCATCTCGCCTTATCGCGCGATGCGTATGTTATTTGCGCTTGCCGCCGCCGTCACCGGGACGACGGGAGCTGCCGCCGCGCTTGCCACCACGGCTGTTGCCATAGCTGCCACGGTTATCGCGACCGCCGGCGCGGCCGCCACGGGAGCCGGTCTGGTTGCCGCCACGACCACCACGATAGCCGCCGCGACGCTCCTCGCGGGTATCGTCGTAGTTGCGCCAATCATCGCGACGATCGCGGCTGGCACGCGGATCGCGACGATCACGCGACTCATTCGAACGACCGGCGCCGCTGCGCCCGCTATTGCCACGAGCACCCTCGCGACGCTCGCCGCCGCGGTTCTGGCGGTCGAAACGCTCGCGGGGTTCGCGCTGCTCACGGCGCTCACGGCGCGGCTGATACTCTTCCTCCTC
>CALKBB010000332.1 GCA_937989795.1 uncultured Collinsella sp.
AAGAATCCGATAATCTTGTCCTTAATCGATTTGACCGTGTTGTACACTGCGTCAACGCCGGATTTGGCCGCGCTCTTGATGCCGTTCCAAATCGAGCTAAAGGCGCTCTTGATGCCGTTCCAACAAGAATCCCAAGCGCCCTTGATGGTGCCGAGCACAGAGCTGATGATTCCTGAGATAGCGTTGATAACTGAGCTAACGATATTCTTAATACCGTTCCACACCGTGGAAGCAATGGCTTTAATGCCCTCCCACACGCCGGACCAATTACCTTGGATAGCCGCGAGTACTGTACCGATAACGGCGTTAACGACCTGCATAACGGTTGTGATAACCGTTTGGATAACGGGCCAAACAGCATTGATAACCGCAGCGATAACCGCGCATGCAGTAGAGAAGACCGTTTGGATAATCGGCCAAACGACGGAGATAACCGCCATGATAACGGTCATTACCGTGGTGATGATGGTTTGAATCACGGGCCACACTGCATTGATAACGGCCATGATAACCTGACACGCCATCGAGATGTAGTTCTGCACCGTGGGCCATACCTGCGTAACGATGAGCTGGATAGCGCTCATCACGACGGAAACGACAGCCTGAATCACGGGCCAAACAGCTTGGATGATGCTTTGAATCACGGAGCAAGCCGTGGTGAAAGCCGCCTGAATCGTCGGCCATGCAGACACGACGAAATCCTTAACAGCACCCATTACTTGCGTTACAACCTGCTGAACTACGGGCCAATATTGCGTTACAACGCTTTGAATCACGGAGCAAGCCGTGGTAACTGCCTGCTGGATGTAAGGCCACACCTGAGCCGCAGCCGATTGGATACCAGACCAGGCGGAGTTAATAGCGTTGCGCACGTCCTCGTTTGTGTTATAGAGCGCCGCAAGGCCGACAACGACCGCCGCGATTGCAGCGATTATCAGGCCAACAGGACCACCGGCAACGGCAGAAAGCGCCGCGCCAAGTGACTTGAAGCCGGATACGATGCCGAAAACCTTTTGCAGTCCGCCCATCGCTGGGAGAAGCAGCGTGAATGCCGTGATAGCAGGCGCAATGGCAGGTGCGAGTTGGTTGAAAGCGTTAACGATTCCGTCAAGGAAACCGCTAGGCAACGCGCTTTTGATTTGGCCGAAAACGGAAGCGATGCCGCTCACGCCTTTTGAAACAACGTCCTTGATGCCGTAGATAACCGTAGCGATCGCATCAGCGGTCTTGCCAAAGCTGCCGCTAAAGGCGTTAATTGCGCCTGAGATATTTTCAGCACCGAACGCATTGATAATCGTCTGAACTGCTTTCGCAACGCGGTTTGAGATGTTATCAAGCGCGGTTCCGATGCCCTGCGTTGAGTCCTTGGCCTGCTGCGCGAACGATGCGAAGCCATCCACGCCTTCTTGGTCAAGTTTCAGAACGGCTGCGTTGAAATCATCCATCGTAATGGAGCCGTCTTTTAGGGCATTGTACAGGTCTTTAGAGTTAGCGGTCGGGCCAATAAGCGCCTTCGCCACCTGGTTTAGCTGTCCAGGCATGACCTCTTGCAAGGTCTTCCAGTCTTGCAGTTCGGGCTTGCCTTTGCTCAGGATTTGGCTGTATTGCTGCATCGCGCGAGAAACGTCCGCGGTCGATGCACCGGAGGCCAAGCACATATCGTTAAACGCGATGCCTATATTCGTCGCTTCATCAAGGGAGCCGCACAATGGCGCAAGCTGCTGAACCATTGATGTAAGCCCCGGTAGCGATGTAGGCAAGCCGTCGATAGACGCGGACATCTTTTTAATCGACGCTTCGGCTTCTTGGCTCGAATACCCAAGGTTTTTCATGACCTTTGGGAAATTGTTCATGGTGTCAACGCGGCTAATTGCGCTGCCAAGCGAGTTGCTAATAGCTGTAAACGCCTTGCTTGTGATCGTTGAAACAAGACCAGCAACCGCGCCAGCCTTGGCGCTCAGGCCATCGCTAAAGCTCGTTCCTGTCTGCGCGCCCGCCTTCGAGCCAATGGCGCTAGCACCTGAAAAAGCGCCGTTCAACTGCTCAGTAATCGACTCGGTGAGGTTATCGAATTTAGGGGTAAGCAGCACTGAACCGCGCGCAACATCAGCCATTTAATCACCCCTATTCGCCTTCCTCATCCACCTCCGTTGCGGTAGTGGAGGACCGAGCGCCGAATAGAAGCGCATCGATTCTCGCCTTATCCACGTTGAGATGGGTTTTCTTCTTTTTCTTCTTCTTCGCCTTCGGTCTAGGAATCGGCTTCGGCTTCTTGCCCTTGCCGCCGCCCAGGCCATAGGATATGTTTGCTAGCTGGTCTACGATGAGTGCAAGCAGATAGGTGCTCTCGTCCCATTCCAGCTCAGGGTGTAGGCGTATAAAGGTGCGCGATTGCGCCGGGAGCTGCGCGGTAAGAGTCGCAATTGCCGCGAAGCGCCCAGAATCCATCATCGCGTTTAAATCCAACCGGTAATACTGCTGGAAATCTGCCGTGAGCTCGTCCCGATAATCAAGAAGTATCGGAGCGAGCGCCGCTAGTTTTTTACTTCGAGGTGGTTGAACAGCTCGTTTTCGATGCGCATAATCTCTTCGAAGTCCTCATAGCCCATCTTGGCCTTAACGACTTCGCACACCTTGTCATCCACCTTGCCGCCGAATACGAAATCGTAGAGCGCCAGCGCGCACGAAATTGGAGCGTCCTCGCCCTTGCGCTCGTAATCCTGGAACTCAGCGAACATGCGGATGAACTCGCGGGATTTGATACGGCGCATATCGACGCGGTACGTCTCGCCCTCGAATTCGACGTCCTTCTCATAGGGCTGCTTATCGTCATGGACGACGCTTAACCTAGGCTCACGGTCCATGTAACGCGCCGTAATTGTCTCGCGCTGCATTTCCTTCGCGGTTGCGTACTCGCGGAGCTGCTCAGGGGTCATATCCTCGATATTCATTTTCAATCCTTTCGGTAGGCCCACGGAGGACGGTAAGGACGGCTTTAGCGCCTACTACCAAAGCCATCCTTACCGCCCTCCATGCGGAAAGCGGTAGTTGCAGCCTAGGCGGCAATAGTAGTCGTGTCGTAGATGTACTCGCGCATGCAGTCGCCATCAAAGAAATCGGACGGCAGGCACTTGATTGTGGGCGTGTATCCGGCGAGGTCGGAATTGTTCATCTCTTGATCATCGCGTTCAGTGATAACGCCGTTAGGGATAACGATGCGCTTAACCTTTGTGTCGGATACGACAGCATCGAAGATGAAGAGATGAGCGCCAGTGAAATTCTTGTTATGGCGAACGGTGGTGGTTCCCTTGCTGTCTGACGTGACGTTCGCGTCGCCGTAAACGGTCTTGAGCACGGTGTCACGTGCTTCGAGGAAAGTCACCTCAACGCCCTCGGAATAAGAGGTCATGGGCGAGACGATGGTCACGCCGCTCCAATCGGTCTTATCGTCGGTGTCGGTGTCGGTCGTGACGGTAACTCCGTCCTCGGAGATGTAACCAAGGGATTTGAGCACAGCGCTAGGTGCCTTGCAGAGATCTGCAAGGGTCTTGGTCATATCGATAAACGGGGTGGGGTCGGTGCCAGCCGGGGCAACGCAGGCGTAACCGCCCTCACGGCCCTTGGCGATACCGACGTTAGAAGCATCAAGCATGTTTTCAGCCATTTTGCTAATCCTTTCTAAAAAAGAAAGCCGCTACGCTCTGGTAACGGCCATGAAATCGAGTTGATAGCGGTAGCACCTGCTATCAGGGTCCGGGAAGCTGTAAATTCCGCCAACGGAACATGAGCAGACGTTCGGGCAGGTCTCGCGCATGTTGGTCAGCACCTCGCGCGCCATGAGTGCGAGGGTGTAGGCTTCCGTCTCTCTCTCCGCCCAGCATTGCACGGCGAGGTTCGGAGCATCGCGGCAAAGCGAATAGCCGCCGCCCGTGCGCTCAACCGTCGTGAAGCGCTGCGGTCGGTCTGCCGGTACGATAGAGCTGGACGGAACTCCCAGACCCTTTTCGAGCGCCGCGCAGGTTGCGGCGATAACGTCAAACATCAGATGCCACAACCTTTCTTAAGCGTGTTGTTGCGCAGGTTGTCGATGTAAGCGTCAGCATTGGCAACGCCGACGCGAACGCCGTTGCACCAACTCAACGGCTTTACCTGCACATCGTATTCAGGGTGCCCGTGCGGAAGGCTTGCCAGAGAATTGCAGCGCGCCGCATATCCCGCGCCCTGCTCGTAGAGCATCCCGGTAACGCCGTCGCTCTTCGTGATGGAGACAACTCCGCTGTCTATGTGCTTCACGCGCCCTTTTAGCTTCATCTTCAACGTGAATCCGCTACCCATTGCACACCTCGCATTCGACCGTGCGATTCCAATCGCCGGGGCAATTAGCGTCAAGGTAGGGCTGCGGGTCTCCGATAACCGCGTATTCAGCGCCAAGGTATTTGACCCTGCAACCGCGCAAAGCCTGCTCGTAGGTCTTCGGAAAATGGAAGGTCATCGCAACCTTCACGCCGTCCGGCCTAGAAGCTTCGAGGTCGCTCGTTGCGCCGGGCTGCGGCAAGACGTTTTCGACGGTTTCAGCCGTCCATCTGCCGGGCACGGCGTTACCGTGCGAATCCTTACTAGCAGCAGTTCGCCGCAATACCTCAACCGCAACGCCGCTAATCAGATTCATTGCGCTCACCCGCCATCATCCGGCATGAGAGAACCGCGCCGGAGGAAAGCCCGAGCAAATCAAGCTCAGATGGAAGGGGGCGCATGTACTGGTCGAGCAGCGAGACGGAGGCCGTGTAACTTCCTGCGGTCTGCGAGTATTGCGACACGCCGGAAAGCCCGGCAGGCGTGGAGAGCGCTCGATTGACCATCGCCATGCACACTGTGGAGGCGTTGAGGTCCAGCACCTCGTCCGCACCCGCCGTATAACCGTCCATCTTTCCGAGAAGGTAGCCCGTGGCGCGAAGCAACAGCGCTTCAAGCCGCTTCTCGTCGGCTACCGCGCCATATGCCGCCGTGTATTCCTCGGGTGTAGCAAATGCCTTGATAGCCATCGTGAATCACTCCTAGGCAGAAGCGGTGCCGTTGTCGATGCGCACGAAGTCCTTAACGTCGCGGATAACGAAGCCAACCTCGAACTCGCAGCGGACTGCGAACATGTTGCGCTGCCACAGGTTGAGGGTCTTAGAACCGCTGGTAAGGGTGGCCTGGTCAGAGATGGAGATATTAACGTCCTTGACCACGCCGTAACGGGCTGCGCTCCAATCGCCGCCGAAACCGAGGACCTCAGCGGACTTGGTACCAGAGGTAACAGCAGCCTTATGGGCGGACTTGGTGAAGTACGTGGGGACGGAGAGCACATGGCCCACTTCGCCGTCGGTCTGGACGTTGTTGATGAACAGCGGTCGGTTGGTGGTGTCCTTGGTCTTCAAAAGCAGGGTCTTTGCCTGCGGGGAGAGGACAAATGCGTTGAGGTCGCTGTCGTTCTCGGCAACCTTGCCGATTGCATCGACGAATGCGTCATAGGTCTTGGTGGATGCGTCGACGGAGTTGGTCACGCCCTTGAGGGTGTCGAAGCCGGTGCCGGGAGCGGTACCGAACATGACGGTCTCATCGAACTTCTTTGCGATAGCGAACGGCAGTCGGGATACAAGCTCGTTGTAAAGCGCCTCGGTGTTGTCGCGGAACTGGTTAGAGAACGGCTCGATGATAGCCAGGGTGTAACCCTTCATCTCCTTAGTGGAGAGGGTGTGCTGTGATACGGGCTTGTTCTCGGTCTCGGTGACCCAATCGGCGGCAGGCTCACCGGTGATAACCGGGATGGTCAGGCCGTTTCCGGGGAGGTCGATACGCTGAGCGAGCTGCATGATTGCGGAGCTTTCGAGCGTCTTTGCCCAAATCTCGTTGGAAACGGAAGAGGGCAGGGTGATAGAAGTCTTATTGATGCCTTCAGCCATGGTTGATTCTCCTTGTCTTAGTTAAAGGCGGTTTTCATAAAGCGCGAAAAATCGTCCTTCGCGCTACCTGTTTCCTTGATGTCGGCGTGCTTGCCGTCACCGAGCACCACAGGCACGGTTGCAGTGTTTTGGGTCGAATAACGGTCTTTAAGACCCTCGGCCTTGCTCATGAGGTCATCACGATCACTTGCGGAAATCAGGCTCAGAAGGTCGGCGGGAACTCCGGTAGCTTTAGAAACCTCGTTCACCCATTCCGCGCGGTCCTTCTCTGCCTGGAGCGCGTCGGCGCGTGCCGTCGCATCCGCGAGCTGCTTTTGAAGCTTTTCAGACTCGCTCATCTGGGATTCCTTGAGTGCTGCAAGCTCGTCGGCTGCGCCCTTGCGCTGCTTTGCGAGCTTTTCCCACTCGCGGGAATGCTTCTTAAGCTCGTTGTACTTGGCTTCCCAATCGACGGACTGTGCAGCTTCGCCGTTCGGCTCCGTCTGCTCATCCATCTTTTTGTTGGTCTCATCCATGAGTGACCTCCTTACCGCGCCGTTCGGCGCTGTCCCCCGCTGCCGTTCGGCTGCGGGATACGGATAGATATGAAAAAAGCCGCTCGAAAGCGGCCTTAATCAGCGTGTAACCCTTCGCATGGGCGTTAGCCCGGTGTCCTTATCGATGCGGTTAGGGTCGATTAGAATCGCCGTCTCGCCCGGGGCGAGGGCTTCTAGCGCGTCTTTCCGCGCATGGTCTATATCATCCACAAGCATTGCGTAATGTCCTGCTGTGGTGGTTCCTCCATCAACGCGGGCTTGCCGCATGGATGAAATGCTCTCACCGACGTTTCCGCCGCCTGAAATATCATCCACTCCCCACGAGAGGCCGTTCATGCGCACTGGCGCGCCCGGCTTGGTGGTTGTGGACGTGGTGAACCCATGCGCAGCGAGCTGCGATGTTATGGGCGAATATTCGTTGTCTTCGTAAGCTGGGGCCTGGTTATCCCAGCTCCACGCTTTAGCGCGCTTATTAATTTCGTTGCAAATCGAGTCTGTGATTCGCTTGTTGATAACGTCCGCATACTCCCCGCGCATGTCCTTGCGGATTTGCTCAGGGTCTACCGCTTTTCGCGCGTCCAAGTAGACGGAATACAGCCAATCAGGGTCATAGCCCTCCACCTCAGTGAACTCATCGCCCGCGACAACGCGGCAATCGCAGCGGTCGTGAAATCGGTTGAAACCGAACCCCATATCGCCCGCCGATTGACGGCTCTTGTAATCGAACCCGCGAGACGCGAGCATGACGCAGAAACCGCACGTTTCTTTACCAGTTGGCACGCGTGCGTATCGTGCGCCCTTCGAGTAGTCTCGCTCTGCGTTTTTGATCGTCGTGTTGTTCGCCGCGCGTCCAACGTCGTTATAGGCACGCTCTGCCATAGCCTGAGCGAATGCGTTGAAGTTATCCGGCGTGACGTTATGCACGAAATAATTGACGGTAGCTTGCGCCTTTGGCACGCTCACCGGGTTATGGATTTGCGCCGGGCTGGTATCGATGCCCAGCTCGTCCATCGTCACATCGTAGGCGGAGCACGCAATTGAAGCAGCCGCATCGCCGAACTCCCTACGGCACGTGATGAACGTCTCCAACGCGAACTCGCGCATGGTCTCGTCATCGATAGCGCCGCCGTTCAGCTCGTAAAAGGTCCGCAATGACGTTTGCATGAAGTTGAACGCGGCCCTTTGCTGCGCATTGAGCGCCTGCGTATAGGCTTCGAGCCTACTCGCTGGTATCTGCATCGCTTATACCTTCCGCCTGCGGTGTAGCCTGCTGTTGGGAAACCTGAGCGGATGCCTGCGCCGCCGCCTGCACGATTTGCGTATATCGAACGTCGCGCAGAATCGAATCGATGGTGGATTCGGAATAGCCCAGGTCGCGCCAAAATTGACGCGTACCGGAATAGGCCGGAACTGCGGAATTGACCTTGATAGCGAAATCGGCGTTTGCGGCCTTGGACGGGCGCAACACGTCGGCGAAACGCGGCGTGATGTCTGCCGTGGCGAAATCCGCAGCATCGACGGCACCTAGCGCCATTCGCGCGATGTTGCCGAGTGCAATGCCGTTCATGCGGTTCACGTGCTCCGCTTCGACGATTAGACGCTGCTGCGCCGCGAACATAGCTTCGGAGGATGTGGGGTTATCGAAGACGATTCCCACCTCATCCAGTGGAATACATGCCTCGCTAGCGAACTGCTTGCCCAACATCTCCAAGTGGTCGATATGGGGCTGCATGGTCATCTGCGAGAGCTGCCCGAGCTGCGGAACATCGCCGTTCTTGTTCGTCGTGACGAGCAACATGGAGTCGGCGTACATCTCGACCTTGCGCTTACTCATGCTCTCTGCGGTCTTCTTGTCCACGCCGAGCAAATAGCGCTGAGGCCACGTATAAAATGTAGCGGCAATTTCAGTTCGAGCGCCAACGCACAGCGCGCGGTCGATAAGGCTGCGAACGGTGCGATTAATGCGCGACTTGCCGAACGGACGCGTCAAAGACGGGCGGTATCGCAATGGCTCCATGAGCGGGCGGCCAAATGGGTTTGCCATCTTTTCAGCAATCCAGGAATCGCCGACCTTACGGCACGAATACGTGTACTCGTCCGTGTACATGTTCACCCACGTAGGCACGCGCAGCCCGCTTGAATCAACGTCGATATCAACGACGCAGATACCAGCCTTGATTCGCTTCTTGCGCTCGTCCCAGATAGCCGCCGCGTCGAGCGCGGAGTGCGCCGACACGATCACATTCGGTTCACCTGCAAGGCCCTTAGAGACGGTCAGGAACGCGCACGAATCGGTGAGTTCAGACGTTACCGCCTGCTCGTAAATCTCGACAAGGCTGTCAAACGTCACGATGTCAGCCATCGCGTCGGCGTTTTCGCCATCGAATCCGGCGAGAACGGAGCGATTAGCGAGAACATCGACGCATTTTCCGCCCCAGCCCATAACGATGTTTAGGTCAACCAGGTCTTTTGGCATGGATGAGTCTGTCGTAACCGGCTTCACCTCGCCTTTGTAATAGGCTTCGTTTCGGATATTCGAGCCTATATGGCGCTGCCATTCCGCCAAGAGGGCGTTGAATACGCCTACCTCTTCGCCCGTCAAGTTCATCATGGACGGGTCAACTTGGTAAAGCGTAGGGTTATCGTTCGTCATAGAATCACACATCCCCCGTCAGGGTCGCGTTTTGTCGTTTTTGCGGCCCAGTAGGCGATTACAGCCGCTTCTATCGGTGTGGATGAATCGCCGCCGTATGCCCATCCGCCATCTGAGCCAATCGGGCGCTTGCGGGCTTCGAGCGCGCTTGCGTTAAATGCCTGCTGCGCGTTGCCCTCGCCGCCGTCCCAATGGGTCAACGTCTTATCGATGAGCGCTTGCGAGAACAGCGTCGTTGCGTTGATAACGTCCTTGGTGGTGGTGGAAAAGAGAGCTTGGCGCGGGTAATACTCGCGCAAGCGGTCGAGAAGCGCAGCCGCGCCGTTCCGCCCATCCACTGCAATGGCTGCGGTGGTGTCCGCCATATCGTCGGTGCAGAGAAAATCGGTTAGCCAGGAAAGGCCGTCGGCTAGCGTGCCTTGTCCGATATGCTCAACGTATGCGCTGCCATCTTTGCTCAATCTGCAAGCGCACAGCGCGATTTGTGAGCCGTCCGGCGAGAACTTCACGCCGAAGGTCTTCTTGCCGTCTGTTGGCACCTGAGCGCGCTGGATAGCCAAAGACAGCCAAAGCGATTCGTCTATTGCGCTCGCACTGCTCGAACCGCTCCACCAATCCAAGCGCTCGTGGGCGAAACCGGAAATATTTCCCCTGGCTCCCGCGAACTCACTTTCGGTGTAACCCTCATCCAGCACATATCCCATGGATGGGTTCGATTCGTAAATCTCATCAAGGATGTCGGCGAACGTGCAATCCTTTTGCGGTAGCTTCTCGCAAGCCCACGATGCCCAGCACATGCGCCGCATTCCGCCATCCAGCACAGACTTGCGCACGCGGGCGAAAACCGTGCCAGCGCTGCGCTCGTTCGGCGGTGTCCCCATGTAAAGGATTTGGCGCTCGCCCGTGGACGATGCAGCCAGCGTATAGGCGATTGCGTCGTACTGGGTGTCGGTAAGCTCCTGGGCCTCGTCGTACACGACCAGCTGGATATCGTCAAATCCGCGCGCCGTGCCGTTGGTTCGGGCGATGAATTCGATTGAGCCGCCGTTCTTCAAGAAAATTGCCTCTTCGCCGTTCGTTCGGCGAATGCGTTCAACCAGCTCCACTAGCTCTGGGTGGCGCTCGTCGGTGAAATATCGCACGAGGCGCATGAACGACTTCTTTGCGGTCTTGACTCGGTGCGCGGTGTGGAGGATATGCCAGCCGCAAACCGCAAGGCGGTATAGCTCGTATATTTCGAGCGCCGCATTCTTGCCGTTCTGGCGGGGTACGTCCAGTCCCGCCGTCACGTAGGCGGGCTTGCCGTTTTGATCGCAAGCGCACCAATCCGTGAGGATGTAGCGCTGCCACGGAAAGGGCGATATGCCGAGGTCTTCGCCGAGGGCTACCGCGTCATCAACTTCGCTATAGGCGACTTCGCCATCGCGGTAAACCCTACGCGGTTCTTGCCTGCCTCTTCTCACGGTTTCCCGAGACGATTGAGAGGATGCTTGTTTGCTTTGCGCCACTCTCCGCCTCCTCGTGGGTGTCGCAGATTCCAAGCTGCTTGTTCAGCTGCCGAATCTCTGCCGATGCCGTTTTCAAAGTTCCGATTTGCGGGAACGCCTTCAAATCGCCCATGTCGTTTGAGTAGGCCGTCTGCCCGCCGAAATTGTCTAGCTCTTCCTGAGCTGTCTCCGCTATTTTGTACCATTGGCAGAGCAAGGAAAGCGCGGGCACATCGGACTGCGAAAACGCGCGTCCTTGCGTCAACTCGTCCCATTTCGCGGATTTGAAAGCGTCGGACTCGATGCCAGGAGGTTTGGTAATAGGCATGCGATCACCTCAAATCGGCAATAAAAAAGCCGCCTCGAAGGACGGCTGTTGGAAGCGCTTGGAATTGCACCGGGGTCTCCTCTAACAAGTGCGCTGCTAACTGTGCTTTTTGGCGATTTCGCTACTCGATGAACTTCTCGACATAGCGGCGAACGATCGTCTCGCAGATGTCTTTTAGAAGCTGATAAGGCATGTCAACGCCAGCAGCCTTGAGAGTGCGAATGCAGATACGCCAAACATTTGGCTGCTCAATCATCCGCAGGAAATCAGCGACGCCATCCGTAAGCCCATAAACCGAGCCTCCTAGGCATATATCGCCGTTGAACTCTAGCGAACTGGAAATAAGCCCATCGCGCTTCATGCGTTTAAGTTCATCAACAACGGTGGAGCGATCAATGAAACCAGAGAACTCATCGAACGACAGCTCATTGTTTTTGGAGATGAATGTGAGCAATGAGCGCATTGTTTCGTAATCACGCATGGCTAATCACCATCAAATAACTCCTCTGCCACCCACATCAATACCCCATGTTTCTTAAAACGTCTTTATCTAGACGCTTTTGAGCTCGTTTGTAACTAGCGCTTGTGGTATACCTCGTTGTCGCCTCGCCGAATGAGTTTACAAACGTCTTGGCTTTCAAAGGCTGGGTCATCGCTCTCTCATGGTTGCGTTTAGCTTGCTCGCTCAAAATCGCATTCCTTTGCTCTCTAAGCGATCCGCACTCTTTGAATGCCTTGACATAGACCTCATGATCGGCTTTGTTTCCAAAGGGTGTTCCCTGAAGATAACCCGTGTGGCCGCTGGCGGTCTTCAGCATAACGTCTGAAACTTTCTCCAGGCGGGCTTTGACGCTCTTAAGCTGGCTATCGAGCTGCCTATCACTCATCTTCGCAATGGGGCCACCTGCGACGCTAGGGGCCGACATCTTTCTAGCAATTAAGCTCATGGAGCTTTGACCTCTACCGCCCATGAAATCCACCAGCCTTGTACTCAACGACCTCGCAGCCGTCGAAATCGAATCCGATATTCTTTCCGTAAAGAAGCACGCGTGACGGCTCTAGGCGCTTCATCGCCTCGCGCATTCCGTCGTGCCAAACCTTTTGAGCGTCCTTGTCCCGCGCCACGCCAACTGTGGAGGTTGCAACGGTCGAATGCTTTGGGATGCCCTTGAAG
Source organism: uncultured Collinsella sp. (assembly GCA_937989795.1). Classification (GTDB taxonomy): domain Bacteria; phylum Actinomycetota; class Coriobacteriia; order Coriobacteriales; family Coriobacteriaceae; genus Collinsella. The sequence continues at coordinate 12,124 of CALKBB010000332.1, forward strand.
CAGAATCTGTAACTGGACGGTTGCGCCCACGAAAGCGTAGGAACAACCGTGATACCGTTCTGCGCCCAGTACCAGCCAAGCGCCGCGCTGCGGTACCTGTTCCATTGCTGCATCGCGTCTGGCATGTCCATGTACAGGCTGAAATCCGGCGTGAGCACGCATTTATAGGGTTTGAGCACGTCAAGATAACGCGCGGGGCGCTGCCAAAGCCGCTCGAACTGATAATCATCTATGAAGAAATGACAACCTAGGTCGGATTTGTCTTCCGCCTTGGTTGTCTTCGCGTAATTGAATCCTTGAAGCTCGCGCGGCCCCTCCACATCCACGCTAGGTAGTGGTGGAAACCCGTCACGCCCGCAGCAATAGCGATTGATCGTATCGAGGTTATACGCGCGGTCTGTTTTCAACCGCTCCGCGCCGTATTCGAGCTTTTTCGACTTGAAGTCAATGCCGAATCGCGTCATATCGAAGTCTTTCAGGCTCCGCACTTCCTCACGCAGCATCGATTTGTTGTAAGTTGCGATATCGCCCGTCTTGTTATCGGCGATGCGGAACGCCTTGATTTGCTCAGCGCTCAAATCGTCGCAAAACTCGATTTTCGAATCCGGTATTTCCGTCCAGCCAAGCGATTTACACGCCGCAACGCGGGTGT
>CALKBB010000333.1 GCA_937989795.1 uncultured Collinsella sp.
GCGCGGTACATCCGGTCCGACCGGGCCGCGCGGCAAGGAGATATATTGCCAGACCGCGAAGCCGAGTGGGACGTCAATTCCACTCTTCACAAGTCCTACACAACATATCGCTTCCTATATAAGTAATAGAAAGGCTGGTGCAGAAATACTGCACGTATCAGATGATGACCCTTCGGTTAGGAGATATATACAGATCGGTCACCTGTAAGTGTCTATCTACCCGCGCTTTTACAATATAAACAGGGCGCTTTCGATAAAAAGGAGGGAGTGCCGCGCACAGTGCGACACTCCCCTAGCGATTCAACAGAATCTATTAGGCCTCGAGAGCCTTCTTGGCAATGGCAGCCAGCTCGTTGAAGGACTCGATGTCCTCGTAAGCCATCTGAGCCAGGACCTTGCGGTCGAGCTCGATACCGGCAACCTTCAGGCCGTGCATGAACTGAGAGTAAGAGATGTCGTTCAGGCGAGCAGCAGCGTTGATGCGGGTGATCCAGAGAGAGCGAATCTCGCGCTTCTTGTTGCGACGGTCACGATACTGATACTGCAGGGAGTGCTGGACCTGCTCTTTAGCATGCTTGTAAGTACGCGAAGCGGCACCGTAGTAACCCTTCGCACGGTGCATAACGGTACGGCGCTTCTTCTTGGCGGCAACAGCGCGCTTAATACGTGCCATGTTCTATCAACTCCTAGACGGTTAAACGAAAAACGGGAACGCGAACTTAGGCGAGACGCGACTTGATGACCTTGCGGTCGGCAGCGGCGATCTCGGTCTCCTGACGGAAGCCACGCTTACGCTTGGTGGACTTCTTGCTCAGGATGTGGCTCTTGAAAGCCTTGGCGCGCATAAGCTTGCCGGTACCAGTCTTGCGGAAACGCTTCTTGGTGCCGCTGTGGGACTTCATCTTAGGCATGAAATACTCCTTAATCGGTTACAGAACACTAGTTACTTGGTATCGCTTGCCGCTTTATCCTCATCGAAGGCGCCCTTAATCGGGGCGAGCAGCATAAGCATGTTACGGCCTTCCATCTTAGGCTTGGACTCGACCGTAGCGTAAGGCTTGAGATCCTCGGCGAGACGCTCGAGAACGTTAAGGCCCTGCTCCGGGTGAGCCATCTCACGGCCGCGGAACATGATGGTGATCTTAACGCGTGCGCCCTTCTTGAGGAAACGCAGAACGTGGCCCTTCTTGGTCTCGTAGTCGCCAACGTCGATCTTGGGTCGGAACTTCATTTCCTTGACCTCGACCTTGGACTGGTTCTTACGAGCGGCCTTGGCCTTCATGGCCTGCTGGTACTTGAACTTACCGTAGTCCATGACCTTGCAGACCGGCGGCTCCGCGTTGGGAGCGATCTCGACCAGGTCGAGACCCTGATCGTCGGCGACGCGCTGGGCATCGCGGATGGCGAACAGGCCGAGCTGAGAGCCATCGACGCCAATCAAACGGCACGAAGATGCAGTGATCTCGTCGTTGATGCGGGTGTCATCAGACTTAGCTATTTTCCCTACCTCCATTCATAAAAAAATAACCCGGCACTTCTCAGCAGCCAGGTCGTACACATAGACATCCTCGATTTGAGGAAGTGAATCTAAGTTGTATGACCAGTCAGCTGCTCATTGGCGCCAAAAGGTGGGGACCCTCGGGTTCCTCTTTAGGGCATTGCGGGAACAACGCCTTGTGGATAATAACACGCGCAGCGCGTTATCACATTACGTACACGAAAAAGGGGGCCTTGACCCCCTTGAACGCTCTTTTGCATGTATGGTGCCCGAGGCGAGACTCGAACTCGCACGTTGTTGCCAACGGTGGATTTTGAGTCCACTGCGTCTGCCAATTCCGCCACTCGGGCACGTAATGCGTGAGTTAGTTTATCACAGCTTTCTGTTGATTAGTCCGAAAATGGAACTTCGAGCATTTCGATGAGTTCGACCGTGCGTAGCATCTCGCGCTGACGGCATCCGCGACCGTCGACCGAAGCCTCACCCATCTGGTTATCGTAGGGGTCCTCGCGCATGCCGTCGAAAGAGGGCTCAAACTCTGCCTGGAATCGATTGTTGGCCACCATACGCCATGGGTCGAGATTGCCAAAGTAGTGACGGCGGCGCCACTCCTCCCCCATCCTGCGAGCAGAAGATCCAAATGACACGTCGGCGTTGAGCCAACCGGTCTGCGGCGTATAGAACTCAGCCCAATCGTGCGGCCCCACCGAATCGGGCGCAACATACAGGCCGCTCTGCCAACGGGCAGGAACGCCCGCAATGCGGCACATGGTGATAAACGTGAGCGCCATAACACCGCAATCGCCGCGGAGCGAGTGTGCACAGTCATCGGCAATAGATCCCAAAAGCAGGTACGGTGGCTGATAGCGATAGTCGATATGCTGTGTCAGGTAATCATAGATAGCACGAGCGCAATCGAGCGGATCCTCGAGCCCGTCAATAACACGCTCCGTCAGCTGTCGCAGGTACGGCGTAAACGCAATGTGCGGACGGTCCTCGGAGGTGTCCTCGGGCAGGGGCGCGTCCATACACGGATGCGCCGGAAGCGCACCCCCATAGATATCGCGATAAGCGGCATCGATTTGATAGCGATAGGTCACCGAGAATGAATGTTTAGTCGAAGATGTCCAAGAGGCAGTACGAGCCGAAGCGTCTTCAGAGGCAACGGTACCCTCCGACGTCATATCGAGAACCTCGATATGAGACTGTTGACGACAGGTGGCGGCAACGGGTAGCCACGCGCGAACAGCCTCTCCCTCCAGAGCCCCGGGGACAGACACGGATGCCTTAAGCGTAATAGTGCGAGACAGCCCGCCCTGCGACTCCATCTCCTCGAGCATCTGGTTGCGCAGTGCAATTCCATCCGCAGAATCGGGACGCAGGCCCGGAACCTCCTTGGGATACACGCGCAAAGAATCAAGGAAGTTGTCAAGAACGAACAGTTCGCCATCGATAAAGCGCCAATCGATACGTTTGCGCTCAATCAGGTCGTCAAACTGCTCATCGGTAAACTCAGGCCACTCCTCGCGGATCATCTCGATAGCCCGATCACGCGACACCGAAAAATGAAGCGGCGTCTCAAGCATGCGATACCGCTCGGCACGAACGCAGGCAGCAAGCGAGGAATCAAGATCTTGGGCAAGCAGGCGATCGCAAGCCTCAATAGCCTGCGAAAGATACCCTGCATCCTTTAAACGCAGGATCTCGGGCGGCAGTCCAATATCGAGATGGCGAAAGTCATCACAGCAAACATCAACCAAGCACCCAACCGGCCCCTCGGCAATAACCTTCCCATCAGCAGGCGACACGTTAATTACAGCCATACCAAAACTCCAAGTCACTAGAACCCTTGAAGCCCATTGTACCGAGATAAAAAGAAAGCCCCAACAAAGGAGCCATCAACACCGCCGAACGGTAGTCAAATAAATAATTCAGCCCAGTAACCCTGCGGCGTTAAACAAAGGAAGCCCCGTCCCCCGGAACTGTTTCCTTGGCGCGACTTCTGGCGAAGCCAGGTGAGCGCAAAGGAAACAGTGTAGGGGGGACGGGGCTTCCGGCGGGTAGTTTAGCGACGCTTACGCCTTGTTGACGGAGCCAAACTCCTCCATGAGCTCCTTGGTGCGGGCAACGATGTTGTCGCGACCAGGCTTAAGAAGCTTGCGGGGGTCGAAGCCCTTGCCCTGCTGATCCTTGCCAGCCTCGATGTACTCGCGGACACCCTTGGCGAAGACGAGCTGCAGGTCGGTGTTGACGTTGATCTTGGAGATGCCCAGGGAGATGGCCTTCTTGATCTGATCCTCGGGGATGCCGGTGCCACCGTGCAGGACGAGGGGCAGGTCGCCGGTCTGAGCCTTGATCTCGCCCAGGCGCTCGAAGGAAAGGCCAGCCCAGTCGGCGGGATACACGCCGTGGATGTTGCCGATGCCGCAGGCGAGGAAGTCGACGCCCAGGTCAGCGATCTGCTTGCACTCAGCAGGATCAGCGAGCTCACCGTTGGAGGTCACGCCGTCCTCGGTGCCGCCGATGCCGCCGACCTCGGCCTCGATGGACATACCCTTGGAGTGGGCAAGCTCAACGAGCTCCTTGGTGCGGTCGAGGTTAAGCTGGAAGGTCTCCTCGTGAGAGCCGTCATACATGATGGACGTGAAGCCGGCCTCGATGCACTTGAAGCAGTCCTCGTAAGAACCGTGATCGAGGTGAAGGGCGACGGGAACGGTAACGCCCGTGGCCTCGACGGCAGCCTTGACCATGTCGGCGCAGACCTTGAAACCGCCCATCCACTTAGCGGCACCAGCGGTGCACTGAAGGATCAGCGGAGACTTGGCCTCCTCGGCGGCCTGGAGAATAGCCAGGGTCCACTCGAGGTTGTTGGTGTTGAAGGCACCGAGAGCGTACTTGCCGGCCTCGGCCTTCTTGAGCATGTCTGCTGCGTTGACGAGCATAAAAGAAACCTCCTGTAAGGTTGCTCCGATAACGCCTGAGATTTTACCACGGCGTACCCGAGCATAAACGTTCGTTTGTTCAGGAATATCGTCCAAACAGACTTTTTTTGACCGTTTGCCCTACGGAATCGACCCGTTGGGGAAAAATAGCTTGACGTCTGGACGCTTCTCGTGCTTCAGAAGCTGACTATAAAGCTACACCTGCATGAAAGGGTTCTGCATGAGCTCGCGTGCCATGGTGGTCGAATCGCCATGGCCGGTTAGGCAAACGGTATCGAGCGGGAGAAGCCGGGCGAGCCTGGAAACAGTTCCCCACCGTGTTTCACGAGACGGTGAACGAGCTTGACCTGATCGCCGTCTCCGCCGGAAAGATCGGTACGGCCGTGGCTGCCGGGAAAGAGCGTGTCCCCCACGAAAGCGATATTTCCCTGCTCTGTTGCGGCGAATAGGACGATGCCGCCCGGCGTATGCCCGGGCACCTCGATAACCTGCAGATAAATGTCGCCTAGCTCAATGGTATCGCCCTCGGCAAGCAGCCGCGTCGGCTCGCCCGGATCGGGCGTATCGATGCCCCACATCGCTCGCTGTTCCTCGATATTCTCATGCGGCACAGCTGCGTCCTTGCCGCATAGCTCGTACAGGGCGTTAGCGCCGACGGCGGCACAAACTCCAGCGACACCGCCAACATGATCGGCATGACCGTGCGTACATACGGAACCGAGCACACGCACGCCAGGGTGTTCGGCTCGGATATGCGCAACGAGGCTCTCACCTTCCCAAGCGGGATCGATAATCAGGCATTCGCCACTCGAAATCACGGCGTAGCTGTTGGTCTGAATGGGGCCGTTTACAAGCGTCTCAATCGAAGCCGTACCCCGAGGGGTTAAATCCAAAGCCGTAGCGTCCATGCGTGCGCCCTCCTTCTATAAACGTCGAGGCATCAAACGATGCCTCGAACGCAGCCAATATCATTACTGTCGCGTGTTCGTCGCGCCTATACGCGACGCTTGAGCTGAGCCCCGCCCTCGCCAGGCATCAAGCGGCGTGCATCGTAGACCGAGTCGACGCTGCTAATCGATGCCAGTAGCGGATCCAGGCCACTCGCATCCGAAATCTCGACCATAAAACGCAGGGTCGCAATGCCCTCGCGGTTGGTCGAGGTGGCGGCGGAAAGGATATTGCCGCCCGCATCGCCAATGGCGATGGTGACGTCCTTGAGCAGGCCCATACGATCCAGGCACTCGACCACAATCTCGACCTGGAAAAGCGTATCGGCGGCGCCATCCCACTCCACGTCAATCATGCGCTCGGGATGCTCCATGAGACCCTTGACGTTGGGGCAGTTGGCGCGATGCACCGAAACGCCACGACCGCGCGTGATGAAGCCAACAATATCGTCGCCCGTCACCGGATTGCAGCAATGCGCTAGACGAACCAGCAGGCCGCTGTTGCTTTCGCCCTTGACGATAATGCCGTTGCTCGCGCTCTTGCCACGCTTTTGCGGCTTGCGGTTGGAGCCGCGGGCGGGCTGCTTGACGACCTCGGCGATGGCCTCGGCCTTGGTGAGCTGTTCCTCGGGCTTGGGGTCCAAGATTTGCTCGACCTTATTGCCCACGGCACGTGGGGCGACTTTGCCCGCACCAACGGCGGCGAACAGGTCCTCGAGCTGCTTGTAGTTAAACTGCTCCGCCACGGCATTAAGCGCGCGCGTGGATCGCGGCGTAGAGATGCCATACCCGCGCTTGCGCAGGTCCTTGGCCAGTATATCGCGGCCGGCCGCAGCGTCATCGTCTTTGGTCGCGGCGGCGAAGTAGCGGCGAATCTTTGACTTGGCCGAAGGCGTCTTGACGATCTTGAGCCAATCGCGCGACGGCTTGGAGCTCTTGTTAGTCAGAATCTCGACACGGTCACCCGTCTTGATTTCGTGCGTGAGCGGCGCCACCGCACCGTTAATCTTGGCGCCGACGCAGTGGTTGCCGACCTCGGTATGAACGGCGTAGGCAAAGTCGAGCGGTGTAGAGCCGGCACGAAGCGCCATGACCTCACCCTTGGGTGTAAAGACAAAAATCTCCTGGTCAAACAAGTCGACCTTCAGTGAGTGCAGGTATTCCTTGGCATCGGTGATCTCGTCAGACGCCGCCCAGTCGAGTGAGTGCTTGAGCCAGTTAATCTGATCGTCCAGACGCTGCGCATCGTTGGTCTTGGAGGCAGACGATCCGCCCGACTTCTTGTACAGCCAGTGGGCGGCGATGCCGTACTCGGCCTGCTCATGCATCTCATAGGTTCGAATCTGAATCTCGAGCGGGCGGGCCGTGGGGCCGATAACCGTCGTATGGAGCGACTGGTAGTTATTGACCTTGGGCATAGCGATATAGTCTTTAAAGCGACCGGGCATGGGGTGCCACAGCGTATGCACCGCGCCGAGCGCGGAGTAGCAATCGCGCACCGAATGCGTGATGACGCGCAGTGCCACCAGGTCGTAGATCTCGGAGAATTCCTTGCCCTTGCGCTTCATCTTTTGGTAGATGGACCAATAGTGCTTGGAACGGCCGTTGATCTGAAAGTCCTCCAGGCCAATGCGGTTGAGCTCGTCGGTGAGCGTCTTGATAGTCTCGGCCAGATAACGCTCGCGAACCTCGCGCGACTCGGCTACCATGCGCGAGATGCGCTGGTAGGCATCGGGCTCCAAGTAGAAAAAGGACAGGTCCTCGAGCTCCCATTTGATTGAGCTCATGCCCAAGCGGTCGGCCAGAGGCGCGTACACGTCCATGGTCTCGCGCGCCTTAAACAGGCGGCGATCCTCGCGCAGGGCGGCAAGCGTGCGCATGTTATGCAGGCGGTCGGCGAGCTTAACGATGATGACGCGGATGTCCTTGGACATGGCGAGGAACATCTTGCGCAGCGTAAGCGCCTGCTTCTCGTCCATGCTGTCGACTTCGATGTTGGTGAGCTTGGTCACGCCATCGACAAGCTCGGCCACCGTATCGCCAAATAGGCCGGAAACATCGGTGAGCGAGGTCTCGGTATCCTCGACGGTATCGTGCAGCAGCGCGGCGCACACCACATCGCAGTCCATCTTGAGATCGGCCAAAATGATGGCAACCTCGACGGGATGGTTGATGTACATCTCACCCGAGCGCCGCTTTTGGTTGCAGTGCTTCTCGGCAGCAAAGCAGTAGGCTTGCTCCACCTTGGAGAAGTCGTCCTCATTCATATATTTGAGGCACAGACGCTCCAGCTTGTCGTAGCTGTCCGCCATAATCTCGGGCGGCAGCTCATCGGCATGCTTATAGTGCTCCATCTCCGAGAACGGCTGGAGGGTGGAATCATGGGCGGTACGGGCTGCGGCATCCATCGAGCTCCCCTTCCCTAGGCCCGCGGTACGATCGGGCGGTTAACTTTGGCTAGCATATCAGAAGCGCACGAATCGAGCGCCCAACTCCGGAAAGCCGAGAACTCCATACGCGAGCGCAAGCCCTCCAAATAGCGAATTGACCTGCTCAATTGCACGCGGCCGGGGTTTTCCGCCATTGAGATGCGACGCGTATCGTCAAACCCCGAAACCCGGCAAAAACCGAGTTCTTCGAAGATTCCCAGGCCGCTTGCCACCGATCGCTCATCGACCGGCGTGCGCGCGTCGATTGCAAGGCACATCTGCGCAATGTCGATATCGCTTGCGCAGAATGAATCGTCCCCCGTCTTGCCACGGTTAGAGCGCCACATGGTCTGCAGCGCTCGATAGAGCGTGACGAGCTCATCGCGCTCGGGCGCATAGCAGTCGAGCAGGCGCTCATTAATACGAGCGTCACGCGACGAATAGAGCAGGTGAATCACGGCGGGCTGTCCATCGCGGCCGGCACGGCCACTCATCTGGTTAAACTCAATGCCGCCAAACGGCATGTGATAGAGCACGACATGGCGAATATCGGGAAGGTTGACGCCCTCGCCAAAGGCGGATGTTGAAACGATGCAGCTGAGACTTCCGTCTCTAAAGGCTTCCTCAATACGGCGGCGATCGGAGCGCGCAAGCCCAGCGTTATAGAACGCGATATGGGTCGCACAGTCGGGCACGCGTTTGCGCAACGTCTTGGCAAGCGCCACGGACTGGTCGCGCGAGTTCACATAGATAACGGTCTTCTCCCCCGTCGCCACGATCGACACCAGACGATTTTCGCGGCTCGCAAGGTCGCGGTCGTCCTCGAGTTGTAGGTTCTCGCGAACGGTCTCGTCGACCACCGTGCTGGTAATCGGCAATACGCGAGCAAGCTCTGCCACAACCGGAGCCGTCGCGGTAGCCGTTGCCGCCATGACAACGGGGTCGCCCAGGGCTTTGAGGATATCGGGCATGTCGAGATAGGCGCTGCGGTCGCCGCCCTTGGCAAGGCCAGCGTGGTGCGCCTCATCGATAACGACAAAACCGATGCGCCCCGAACGCGCAAAGCGGTCGCGGTGAACGGACAGGAACTCGGGCGTCGTGAGCACGATGCCGGTACGGCCCGAAGCCAAGCCGGCAAACACGTCATCGCGCGCCGCGTCCACGGTCTCGCCGGTCAGCACGCCTACGCCAATGCCGAGCGTGGCCATCGTCGACGAGAGGTGATAGGCCTGGTCGGCAACGAGCGCGCGCAGCGGATAGACAAAGATGCTCGCACGCCCGCGAAGAACCGCCTCGCGCGCGGCATGCACATGGAAGATGAGCGACTTGCCGCGCCCCGTTCCCATAACGGCCAGAACACTTTGGTGATCGGCCAGGGCATCGAGCGCCTCGACCTGTGCGCGGTGCGGCTGGTTCGATCCGATAAAGCTGTGAATGAGCGAGCGCGTGAGCTCGGTATAGGAAAGCTGGGCAAGCGTCTCGCGCTTACGCGACTCAAGGCGAAGATCGGAGTCCGCCGGCTGCACGCCACGGCGAAGCTCACATGCCGGATCGTCGATATTGGGCGCCGTGGTATCGCGCACCAAGACATCTTTAATCATGAGCTTGGGCTTTACACGTCCCTGCCAATGCTCGGCGACTGCCTCGAACACCAAGTCGACGGCGCTGTCGCAATTGATAAGCCTGTCGATCTGCGGCACACGAAACATGATGGCCGGCACACTTGCGGCGCCATCCGTCGCCACGAAGCGCATATGCTCGCCAGTCTTACCCACCACGGCGCGGTCACACATCGTCACGCCCTCGGCAGCCAGTAGCGGCACCTTATTACCCTGGCCAAACGGCTCAAGGCGAGAAATCTGCTCGATGGTCTCAATATTCAATTCGGAAAGGTCAACCGTGGCGGCAACCTCGTCGGTATCCTCAA
>CALKBB010000334.1 GCA_937989795.1 uncultured Collinsella sp.
ACCCTCACGGGCGGCTGTCCATGCATACCTTTCGGCGCTCGTATGAATACAGGCGGCGAGAGGAAGAGACAAGCTTGTGAGGCGATTATTGAACCCCGTCGATGCAAACAAAAAGCCGCCACAGACCGTAAGACCTGCGGCGGCTTCGCCTCAATTAATAGTTGAGTAAATACCTGAGCCTATCCCTCGATACGGCTCAAGAACTCACGGGTGCGCTGCTCACGCGGATGGTCGATAACCTGCTCGGCAGGACCCTCCTCGACAATGCGACCGCCGTCCATAAAGATCACGCGGTCGGCAACATCGCGCGCAAACTGCATTGCGTGGGTCACGATTACCATCGTCATATTCTGCGCCGCCAGGTCCTTAATGACACGCAGCACCTCGGCCGTCAGCTCTGGATCGAGCGCCGAGGTCGGCTCGTCAAAGAACAAGATCTCCGGGTCGAGCGCCAAGGCGCGGGCGATACTCACACGCTGTTGCTGACCGCCCGAAAGCTCACATGGCACCTTGTTCTCGTTGCCCGTAAGCCCCATCTGCGCGATCAACTCACGCGCACGCGCTTCGGCCTGCTCGCGCGGACGCTTGAGTACGCGAACCGGAGCGTCGGTGATGTTTTTCATCACCGTATAGTGCGGAAACAGATTGTAGTTCTGAAACACCAGGCCAAATCGCGAACGCGCTTGCTTGGGAACATTTCCCTTCGCATATATCGCACCCGACCCCGCGTCCGTCGCAACGGCAAGGTCGCCAAACGAAAGCGAGCCACCGTCGAGCGTCTCGAGCAGCGTGGCACACCGCAGCAGCGTGGACTTGCCGCCACCCGAAGGCCCGATAATCGCCACGACCTCGCCACGCTTGACCTCGAGCGAGATATCCTTGAGTACCTCATTGCCGCCAAACGCCTTACGCGCGTTCGATATTTTCATTACCGTTCCGGACACGGGAACCTCCATGTGTTTAAAAAGTCAGCGAGCGTGTGACTGGCGAGACAATGTGCTCCGAAAGAGGAGCGCCGCGTACTTCTGTACGCAAGCGACGGCTTGAGGAGCAGATTGGCCGTCAGGCACGCGCGCAGCGTCGAGCAGTCCGCCGTTCGCTAGAACGGCTGAACGATCTAGTCATGGTAGTAATCCAATTTTTTCTCGGCAGCGCCCAACAGCATCTCGACCACAAAGTTAAAGACCCAGTAGATCAGCGCCGCAATCGCAAACGGCACCATGCTCACCTGCGAGGCAACCAGCGCCTTGGCGGTCGAGAACATCTCACCCACGCCAATGGCAAACGCCAGCGACGTGTCCTTGACCAGCGTGATGATCTCGTTGCCCATCGCCGGCAGAATACGCTTGGCGACCTGTGGCATCACGATATACAGAAACGTCTGCATGCGCGAATAGCCCAGCACCTCGGCTGCCTCGTATTGACCGCGCGGAATCGACTGCAAGCCCGAGCGATAGATCTCGGCAAAGTAGCCGGCGTAGTTGATGATGAACGCCACAACGCACGCCGTCCACTTGGAATCGGGCGTGAGCGAAATGCCAAACACGTAGTACGGGGCAAAGTAGATGGCAAACATCTGCAGCATGAGCGGCGTGCCGCGCATGACCGAGATATAGATGCGCGCAATCCAGCGAAGCGGCGCGATTTTGCTCATGCGCATAAACGCCACGGGGATTCCCAGGGGGATCGACCCGAGCAGCGTCAGCACAAACAGCTGCAAGCTGACCAAGAATCCCTGGCCAAGCATCTGCATCATGACCTGAATAGACATTACTTGAGCACCCAATTATCGAAAGATAGACCATAGCTTGAATACTTGTCGCACAGGTCCTTGACCGTGCCGTCCTCGTAGAGCGCCTTGAGCGACTCGGCTACAGCATCGGCCGACTTGGTGTCGCCCTTCTTAAAGCCAACGGCGTAGTGCTCGCTGGACAGCGGCTCATCAAGCTGCGTATAGGCATCGGGCTTGGCGGCAAGCTGATACTGAGCAATCGAAAGGTCACAAGCCACGGCATCGACCGCGCCGCTCTCGAGCTGCATAAAGGCCGTGTTGTACTCGCCGATGGTATCGAGCGTGGCGAATGTCGCTGCCAGATCCTTCTGGTCGCCCTCGAGCACATCCTGCGCAGCGGAATCGGTCTGGGTGATCACGGTCTTGCCGGCAAGATCGTCCCAGCTCTTGATGCCCGCATCCTTCTTGACCACCAGCACCTGCTCGTTGAGCATGTACGGCTCGGAGAACGTGTAGTCGTCCTCGCGACCCTCCATGGTAAAGCCGTTCCAGATGCAGTTGATGGCGCCCGAGTTGAGCAGCGTGTCCTTGGCGTCCCAGTCGATGGCCTCGTATTTGACCTCCCAGCCCTGCTTATCGGCAACGGCCTTGGCCAGATCGAGATCAAAGCCGGTGTACTCGCCGTCATCGCCCACAAAGCCGTACGGAGGATAGGACTTGTCAAAGCCCACGACGAGCTTCTTGGACTCCGCAGCGCCCTTCACGTCCTTGGCTGCGGCAGAACCGGCAGCGGAGCCCTTGCCGGCACCACCGCCGCAGCCGACAAGACCAAGGCCAAGCACCATGGCAAACGAGCCGGCTAGACCAACAAACTGACGACGAGACATATCGGTATTCATGGTATTCCCCCTCGATAGCACTTTAGTTAGGTAAAGTGAGTCATGTAACGTCCAGAATCATACACTTTACCTTGATGGAGCACAAGGTTGGGGTTGCCCGGCGCGGGC
>CALKBB010000335.1 GCA_937989795.1 uncultured Collinsella sp.
CGGCTTCGGTCGGTAGCTGTTCATGCATGTGGGAACGCGCGGGGAGCTTGGCAAAGCTCTCAGGTGAGCAGAACCCGCATTATGCCTCGAGCGTTGCGTGGGAGCCACAGGTGGCGCTCGACCGCGCAAAAGCTTACTACCGTCAGCGTCTGGCAGACGAAAAACCTCAGGGTTCAAGCGTCGAGACGAAGGCGGAGTCGGCGGCGCGCAAGGCGTTTTACACCTATGCGAGTACAGAGGTCAATCGTGCATATGTAACCGAGGACGGAGATGAAGTCGCTTCCTATATCCCGCTGTTGCCGCGCAACACTGACGAGGTGCGAGCGACGGAACTCTATACCGATGCGGTGTGGCCAACCAGTGCCAATGATGGCAAAACGTATCTGCATTATGGAACGAGCTGCCCCAACTATAAGAAAGGGACGCCAGGCGGGCTAGCCTCGGTCGCTGCCTATGACGGGCAGGACAAATGCAACAGATGCCATTTTGGTGTTTCGTCGCTCGGCGCCGTTGCAGCGCCTTCGACTTCTATCGAAAACGGCTTCGAGTACCACTTTGATCGATTCAAAGACGCTCTGGAAGACTACGTCGAATGCCGCAACAAAGAGCTTGAGCTCATGCGCCAGACCGAGGACGAGGCTGACCGTGCGGGCAATGCGTTTGACGAGGCCATTAAAGCGCTTTCGGGCGAGCGTCCGCGTATCGCCCCGCCCGGTCGCAACGGCGTGGTTGCCCTTGCGGTTTCGGGTGCCATCTCGAGCCCCGATGAGCTCAACTCTTCGTTTAACACGACAGTCAGGCTTGGCGATCGCGGCGCGATCTCTGCTGCGGTGCTGGCGCCCGATGACGCGACGGCGCAGAACAACGTTCTCTCGCGGTTTTTCTCGACGCTGGAGGAGCGTTCGGGCGGCGTTGCCGGCGTACTCGATGGCGTCATGGATGTTTGGGGACGGCTGCTTGTGGGATACGGAGACATCCAAGGCTCGGCCGACGAGCTCATGGACGAGATGATCGATGGCCTGGGAGGGGGCAGCGGTGTGTTGGGCTCCATTGCGTCGTGGCTTGGCGATACCGTTTCGGCGTCCGTGGCGGCGCTGGGCCTGGAGCCGTGCGACTTGCGCCTGCGAAAGCCGGTGCTGACCGACACCGCCAATGTCATCAAGAGCCCGGGGTCTGACATCACAGGTCTTTCTAAAGTGCAGGACAAGCTACGAAGCATTCCGCTGGGCGTAACCGACCCCAAGGTGCTTTGCGAGGCGCTGGAATATCAAGTCGAGCGCACTATCAGCGGCACGGTGTTCACGCTAGCGGAGATTCCGCTGCCCGGCGGCGGTTCCATCCCACTTACCGTCGATGTCGCCACGCTGGCGGGTGCCCTGAGCGGTGGGTCGTAATGGGCATCCGCAAGCGCCTGCGCGAGGAGCGCGCCCAGGCGACGGTCGAGATGGCCGTGGTCGCGCCAATCCTGCTGGTTCTGGCTCTTATTGTGTACAACGTCATGCTCTTTGCCGGTGCGGTCGCACGCTTCGACCGCGTGGTGCCCGATATCGTGCTGGCGCACGCCGTGGCTCCGAGCGGGGAGGGAGACGACAGCTCCATCGATGCCTCCGCGACCGTTCAGGCTCAGATCCAACATGCCATGGAAGGCTATGACTTGCAGATCGAGGTCTCGAGCGAACAGAGTGCGACGACATCGGATGGCGGTCTGCTTTCGCTTTCCGGTACGTTTAGGACCTATACCTGCACCATGCGCTACGAGTCGTGGCCGAGCTCGCTCAGCATCGCCGGCGTTTCGCTGGGGGCACCGGCACAGTTGTCGCACGAGCGCGCAGTGACAGTTGACCCGTGGCGTCCGGGGGTGGTCACGTGACCGCGGTCTCATCCTACATTGCCTACGCGCGGGCGCTCGACAGGCTGGGTTGGACACCTGCCGAGTTTGTGGTGGCGGAGTCGTTTGCCGTGCGCCTGCGCGGCATGCTGGGACGGTCTCCGATTGCCGCCAACGGGTTGCCGCTCGTCATGGCGTTCCCACGCTGCTCTTCGGTCCACACCTGCTTTATGGCCTACCCCATCGACATTGCCTTTATCGACCGGAACGGCAACATCCTCGCGTGCTACGAAAACGTCCGTCCTTGGCGCATGTGTTTCTGTCCCGGTGCCTGGGCGGTACTGGAACGCCCTTCAATCCTCGCTACACCTCCCGCCCTCCAACAAGTGCCGGCGTAAGAATTGGCGACAGCGGACTTTCGTCATACGAAATTGGGTAAGATGGAGGAGGAGATGCATGGATGTTGAGATCCATCCCAACGCCAAAAAACACTTGACGGAAAAGCAGGTACTAGGTGCCTGGTTCGCGGTTACTGGGTGCATTCGCCGCGAGTCGGAGGACGAGCCGCCGAGATGGCTTGCCATTGGATGGCTTCCAGATGGTCGAAGTGTGGAACTTGTTGCGGTCGAACTAATTCGTGGATGGCTCATTATTCATGCCCTGTCTCCGGTTCAGAAGAAATTCTGGCAAGAGATCGAGCGAGCTCGGCAGAGGGGTCGATGATGGGCAAGACGTATACGGCCGCTAATGGTCAGGTTGTAACGGATGAAATGATTGACGCGTGGTGCGAGTCGTACGAGCGCGGAGAGTTTCCGGATGGCGAACACACCGTTGGTGGGATCGTGCATGGACGGCCCCCGCTCTCAGGTGAGGGGACGGCAACGCTGTCGGTCAAGATTCCTCTGGGAATGAAGGAGGCCATTCGTCGACGGGCGGCTGCCGAGGGGATGACGCCAAGTGAGTTTGCCCGTGCGGCTCTGAGTGAAAAACTTCTTGCTGCCGGCTGATGCCTCTGACGTGCCGATTTATAGAACCGAGGCTGTGCTCAAAAACTTTTTTAAAATTCTCGGTTGACCGGAACGCGTCCTTGGTTATACTAATCAAGCCTTGAAACAAGGCACACCTCAAATGGCTGGGTAGCTCAGTTGGTAGAGCAGAGGACTGAAAATCCTCGTGTCAGGGGTTCGATTCCCTTCCCCGCCACCTTGAATTGACTAGGACCTCTGCAAAGGGGTCCTTTTCTTTTATGCAGCCCCCACATGGAATCGAACCCCGTGAGGGCGCGGAGCTGAGTAAACGCGTAAGCGTTTGCGGCTTATAGGACAAAATGTGTGTCCACGTTGGGGGCATCGGCGCAGGTCGATGCCCCTTTTTCAGCCGTTTAAATTCCGCGCCCGCTTTTAACCGCTCGGACAGAATGTGTGTCCGGTTGCCTATCGTTCCCGCAGGTAGATAACCTTTTCCGGAACCGTTAAATACCCTTTCGGAAGAGGTGCCCATGAAGGCCGTTTATTGCCCCCACCGCGGCGGTCGGACCAAGCGCAACGGCAGGACCTCATCGGGGTCCCAGCGGTGGAGGTGCACGGCCTGCGGCGCGTCGACGACGGTGAGGTACGACGACACGGCGACGAGGCTGGACGAGTTCCTCGGATGGCTCCTCTCCAAGGACTCCCAG
>CALKBB010000336.1 GCA_937989795.1 uncultured Collinsella sp.
GGATAGCGCCTGAACCGATGCGCCCCACACGATTTTCGCCGCCAACGCTCATGGCGAGGCGCGCTTTTCGCCGCATACGTTCGTATGCTAAGCCCGATGCGACATCGTACATGGGTGCGAGCGCCGCGTTTGTGCCTTTGCCTAGGATGAGCGAGTAGTTTTTAGCGTGTGCGTCAGGCGCTCCGATAATGGCGTTATAGAACAACATATAGGTAAAAAGCACAAGATTCATGTGGTGGGGGACTGTGTTAATCAGTCGTTCTTGGATGTCTCGTGTAGTTGGTCCTCCGTCGGCGGTGTATTTCTGGGTTGGCAATACACCGAGTGCCTGGCAAAAGTCCTCCTGGTGCAGCCTTTCGATATTTCCGCTGCTATTGACCATTCTGTCGTACCGTTCAACGACGAGCGCAGCTTCGTCTTCAAATGTGCAATAGGAGACGTTGGCAGTTGGAATGCCAACACGCCGAGCTGTTTTCATGCAGACGAATTCGTTTAAGGCCTGATGTTTGAACCCAACGACACCATTTTTGAAGATATGGGTAGTGGGGGATGACCCTAGACATTCGCACCATTGTCCATCATGCCAAGCTAGTGCAAATTTGCCTTGGTTGCCGCCCAGGGACCAGCTTTCGTTGGAGCCCATCCATGTCTCTCTTTCGTCATCGCGAATTGCTTTGAGCTTGTGAGCGATTTGAGAATTGGTAAGCGGGCGGTATGCTGAGACCCTGCCGTGGGCGGCATCTAATTGATCGGCTCGACAAAACTGAACGGCCCCCGCGCAGTCAAGACCGATATGGCACAAGAGGGCGACGGGGTTGTTGGATGCAACGTCATGCTCGGCGGCAATAGCGCGACGCTGCTCTTGGCTGTCGGGCAAAAGGCCAAATAGGAACGGACGGACGATGTTATGGCCATATGTGCGATTGGAAAGCGGCATTGTTAACGATAGCGGTGCTCCGCGATAGGTTGGGGCGTATACAAAGCTGCAGAGTCCATGCTCGTCTTGCCGGAGAGTGCCGGCGATTTCGCCACAAATGAGGGTCGCAAGCTCCATTTCTGCCATTTATTTCACAACCTTACAGCCAAAGGAGAGGTCTGAAGTGCCGGAAAGGCCTTGCTCGGCTGCGATTTGGGCCAGCAAGGCACCATAGAAAGCTGGCGTTCCTTGTCG
>CALKBB010000337.1 GCA_937989795.1 uncultured Collinsella sp.
GCTCAAACGACCGATAACCAATAAAAGCACTGTTTTAACAAAGAAGCCAAATCCTCTCCATTTCAAATCGGGTAGAGAGCGGGTTTGCACCTCGCTCCCTCCCACACCACCGGACGTGCCGTTCGGCATCCGGCGGTTTCTAAAGTTAGGTTGTGGATTCAGTGGTCAGGCCTTTGACAAGAGACTGTAAAGCCCCATTCGTCGAAAGACGCTGTTGGGGAATGCTTTGCGCATGTGAGGGGCGTTGGCGTTCCACCATGGGCCGCGTCCATTGACGGACGATTTCCATGCTTGCTCGCTTGGCAGTCCTCTGCGTCTCAGCTCTCGTTCCCGAGTTTTGGGACGCTTCCATGCCCGCCAGACCAGTTTGCGCAGATGCCGGCGAATGTGAATGTCGATACGTTCGAAGACCTCTTTCCGATCGTCCAGCGCGTAATAGGTTCTCCATCCGCGCAGGATCATCGTCAAGGCCTTGATCGTTCCCAAGAGGGATCTTCCGCGGCCTCGACGCAGGATCGGCCTGAGCTTGTACATAAGTCGTGCAAAGCTCGCCTTAGCGACACGCGGCGCCCCTGACGTTCCCACGAACGTATATCCGAGAAATTTGGACTTCGAAGGACGAAAGAGGCCGCTCTTACTGCGATTCACCCGCAGTTTGAGCGTTCCCTCTATGAACTTAATCGTCTTTTCCAGTACACGTTCCCCGGCCTGCCGAGAGCTGACAAACAGGTTGCAGTCGTCAGCATATCTGCAGAAACTCAACCCTCGGCCCTCCAAGTGTTTGTCGAGCTCGTCGAGGACGATCAGCGACAGAATCGGGCTAAGGTTTGAGCCTTGCGGCGTACCTTCCTCTCGGGGCGAGACAAGACCGTTCTGCATGATGCCATTGCGTAAATAACGCCCAATTAGCTTCAGCAGGGCCTTGTCCTTGATCCGTTTAGTTAGGCGCGCCATTAAGCGGTCGTGGTTCACGGTGTCGAAGAACTTTTCCAAGTCCATCTCCACCACCCAGTTCTTTCCCTCCTTGATGTACCGAGAGGCCTGTTCGATCGCTTCGAGGGCGCTTCGGCCAGGGCGGAACCCGTAACTTGAGTTCGAGAAGTGGGGGTCATAAGCTTCGACAAGTATCTGAGCTATTGCCTGCTGTATCACGCGGTCCTGCACCGTCGGAATGCCGAGCATTCTCGTTCCTCCGTTCGGCTTGGGAATATCCACGCGACGCACCGGAGCCGGAATATAGCTTCCCGCCCTGATGTGTTCGGCAATGCTCCGCCAGTGTCTCCGATGGTGAGCTTCGTATTGGTCGACAGTCATGCCGTCAATGCCCGGAGCCCCCTTATTGGAAACCACCTGTTTGATGGCTCGCAGGATGTTTCTCCCTGAGAGCACCTGATCCAGTGTGATCACTGAATATTTCCTCC
>CALKBB010000338.1 GCA_937989795.1 uncultured Collinsella sp.
TACATTTATTGCACGGGCGGCGCTCTTTTTTACTTCTTCACCGCAGGCTGCTGCTGGGTGATGCAGTGGATATTGCCGCCGCCGAAGACGACCTGCTCGGACTGGACGCCGACGCACTTGTAGACGCCCTCGCCCCAGACCTCGTCATAGATCTTCTGGAGCGTGTCGACGGCCAGCTGGTCGTTCTCGTCGCCGTACTGCGGAACGATGACGCCGTGGTTGGTGACCAGGTAGTTCATGTAGGAGGCGATCAGCGGCTCGTCGGGAACGCGCGGCTCGGCGTTCTCGTCGGCGTCGATGGTGTCGCAGGAAGCCTGGTCCATGAACAGCGGGTTCACGGGCATGCAGAGCTTGTAGACCTTCAGCTTGCGGCCCTTGGCGTCAACGGCGTTGGAGAGGGTCTCGTAGGCGGCGTGGCACTGATCATAGAACGGGTACTCGGGGTCGTCGGTCCAGATGCAGGCCATGACGCCCGGGGCGATGAACGTGGCGACGTCGTCGATGTGACCGTTGGTCTCCTCGGGATCGATGCCCTCCTTGACCCAGATGACCTTCTCGACACCCAGGTAATCCTTGAGGTGCTCGTTCATGTACTCGCGAAGCTCCTCGCTCCAGGGCTCGAACTTCTTGTGGTACTTGGGCCAGATGGACTCGGGATCCTCTTCCTCCTCCAGAACCGCGGAGCAGGTGCGGCCCGGGGAAAGCAGGCACTGGTCGGTAACGACGAGGGTGCCCTCGCCGTCGACGGTGATGGAGCCGCCCTCGAGGATCATGTCGTCGGGACGATAGCGACGGCAGCCGGAGAGCTCGGCCATCTTAAGGGCGATCTGCTCGTCCTTGTCCCACGGGAAATAGAGGCCGTCGACGAGGCCGCCGTAGGCGTTGAAGTGCCAGTGGTTGGCGCGCTTCCCGCCCTTGCCGTCGATGACGTAGGTGGCGGCGGTGTCGCGGAACCAGGCGTCGTCGGTGGTCATCTCGATGACGGTGACGTTCTCGTCGTTCTCGAAGACGGCCTTGCAGTTGGCATAGTCGACCTGGTTGGCGCACATATAGACCGGGGTGAACTCGGAGATGGCGCGGGCGATGGCGGCATACTGCCTCTGGGCGGGCTTGGCGCCGTGGGCCCAGGTGTCGGTGCGGTGGGGCCAGCCCATCCACACGCGGTCCTGCGGGGCGAACTCGGCGGGCATGAAGAAGCCGTCGGCCCTGGGGGTGGACTCGGACTCGGTGATCGTACGCATAAGATTTCCTCCAAATCGAACGATCGTTTGCCGCGGGCGGGCTGCCCGCAGCCTAAAACCAAGAGATGGTAGGCGCCCGTTCCCCGGCAAAGGTCGGGGCGCCCGGCGCCGGTTTTCACGGAGTCGCACCGGCGAGCGACGACGTAACCCGGTGCGCGGAGACAAAACGCACGAAGGATACGGAAGAGAGATTGGGGTGGGCGGTGGTTACCGGAGCTATCGCTCGCACCCACCCCAGGGAATGGTTGAGAGACGAGGAGGGTCGGGGCCCCGAACCCGGGTGCTCTAGTTCTCCTCGGCCTCGGCTGCCTCCTCGGCGAGACGCTGGGCTGCGAGCTCAGGGGTCAGACCCTTGTACTCTTCCTTGCGGCCCTTAGCGCTGACGACGCGGACGACCTCGCCGATGAGCACGAGCACGATGAAGATGACGATCATCGGGACCTTGTCGCCGATTTCAGCGGCGGAGAACGGCACCAGCGTCGCGACGATGGCCAGGACCAGCTCGATGCAGGGGATGGCCAGCATGGCCTTCATCATCGCGCCCTTGAACGGGAACGTGAAGATGCGCTCGCGGTCGGGGTCGTTCTTACGAAGGTTGAGGAACGCCGGGAACATCGGGATGTAGGTGAGCAGCAGGAAGACGACGGAGGTGCCGAAGAGCATCCAGAAGACACCGTTGGAGATGGCGTCGATGGGAACGAGCTGCAGGCACAGCACCAGGGAGGCAACGACGGCGTTGACCAGGTTGGCGCCGTTGGGCATGTCGTCCTCGGAGATCATCGAGGCGAAGACCTTGGGCATGTTGCCGTGCTCGGCAGCGTAGCGGGCGACGGAGTTGACGCCGAAGGACCAGGCGGCCATGTTGGCGAACAGGGTGATCAGGAAGGCGATGCAGATGACCTTGAAGATCATGGAGTCGCCCACCATGGTCTGGACCGCGACGATCATGCCGTAGTCGGGGTCGATGGAGTCGGCCGGCACAGCGGCGCCGATGCCGAAGCCAGCGAACAGGTAGATGACGGCAATAGCCACGCCACCGACAATGATAGCCTTGGGAATATCGCGAGCGGGATCGGCCATGTCGTCGGTCATGGTGCAGATGACCTCGAAGCCCATGAAGTTGAAGATGATGATGGACAGGTAGCCAAGAGCGTTGGTGTTGGTGAGCTCGGGCAGGAAGGTGGCAGCGGACATGTCGTTCGCAAAACCGTTCTCCATGGCATACCAGATGCCCAGAGCGCCGACGATAACGGCAACGGCGACCTTGATGATAGCGCCTCCGTTAAGGACCCACTCGGAGTCGGCCGCCTTGGAGCGCCCCATAAGGTAGACGATCCACACAAAGGCAAGTTCGATACCCATCTTGGCGATCAGGTTGAACTCGACGCCAAAGACCATGCCCAGGATGTCGGGGAACATGGTAGCCAGCGAGGCGATCCACAGCGGGTAGTTGACCCAGTAGTAGTACGAAATGCGGGCGCCCCACTTGTCACCCAGGCCATCGCGTACCCAGTCGTAAATGCCGCCCTCGCCGTCATAGGTGGTGCCGAGCTCGGCGACAACCATGCCGTAAGGGAGCAGGAAGGTCAGGATCAGGAAGATCCACCAGAAGAACTGCTGGTTGCCAATGGCAGCAGCAGGTGCGGCGGCCTCGCAAACGAAGACGACGCAGATGATGGTCGAAATGACCGTCAGGAAGGAAAGCTTTTTCTTTCCGTCACTCATATTTAATCCTTTGCTCAGTCGTTTTCAGACAGGGTGCCAGTGCTTACGCGCAGCGGCGCAGATGATGGACAGCAAGAGGCAAGCATCTGCTGCCGCCCATCAGAAAGCGTCGTACAGGCCATACCACACGTCGGTGTAGATGAAGTCGGCGCCCTTGATGCACTCGATGTCGTCGGAGATGACAACCGAGCCGCCGGAGACCTTGCAGTTCTCCTCGCCGATGGCCATGAGCTTCTTGCCCTCGGGGAGGTTCTCGAGCATGGTCATGAGGTCGCCCATCTCCTGCGAAGGCGGGCGAGCCGCAGCTCGCCCGACCTGGTACGTCTTACAGACCGTGCTTACCGAACGCCGCCATGCGCTCATTGATGGTGGCGCGGTATGCCGCGGCCTTCTGCTCGTCGGGCTCGCTCTGGGGGCACAGAGTGGCCAGGATGGCGCGAATGGAGTGCTTGCGGTTCTCGGCCTCGACCCAGCACAGGGAGCGCTCGGGGTCGTCCATTACCTCGTCAACCACTTCTTCGCCACGGTTGGCGGGCAGGCAGTGCATGAACATGCTGTTCGGACCGGCAACGTTCATCATATCCCAGGTCACCTGGTACTTCGGATAGAACACATCCATGTAGCTGGAGCTGGAGACTTCACTGTCGTAGAGGCCGTACCACACATCGGTGTACACGAAGTCGGCGCCCTCGATGCAGGAGATGTCGTCGGAAATGGTGATGGTGCCGCCGGA
>CALKBB010000339.1 GCA_937989795.1 uncultured Collinsella sp.
TACACATCGACGATGGAGTACACGTAATCGGGCGCCTTCATGCGGCCCTCGAGCTTGAGCGATGCGGCGCCGGCGTCATACAGACGGCGAACAAGCTGCGAAGTGTTGGTGTCGCGCGGGCACAGCGCGCGCTCGCGACCGGCAGGGGAGAGCGAGCGGCCGTTCTCGTCGATCAGCTCGTAAGGCAGGCGACAGGGCTGAGCGCACATGCCGCGGTTGGCCGAGCGGCCCGCCATGGCAAAGCTCGACAGCAGGCACAGACCCGAGTAGCAAAAGCAGATGGCGCCGTGGCTAAAGACCTCGAGGTCCACATCGGGCGCGGCGTTGTGAATGGCGGCGATCTCGTCGATGGAGAGCTCGCGCGAGAGAGTCACGCGGTCGGCGCCCTGCTCGCGGCACCAGATAGTTCCGCGGTCGTCGTGGATGTTCGCCTGGGTCGAGATATGCGTCTCGATGCCGGGCATGGTGCGCTTGACTTCAAAGAACAGGCCCCAGTCCTGGATGATAAAGGCGTCGGCGCCCAGCGTGGAGCAGCGATGGATGAGCTGCAGTGCATCGCCCATCTCGGACTGCTTGATGACGATGTTGACCGTGACGTAGACGCGCGACCCGGCTAGATGCGCGGCGCGGCAGGCTTGCTCAAAGGCCTCGTCGGTAAAGTTGGTGGCCTTGCGGCGGGCGTTAAAGCTGCCCATGCCGCAGTAGATGGCGTCTGCCCCGGCGGCGAGCGCGGCGGCAAAGGGCTCCGGGCCTCCGGCGGGGGCCAAAAGCTCGGGCCTGCGGTTAGTGGTTCGGCTGGCGGTTGCGGTCATATCCTGCCTTTCAAAATGCTCAGATATTCAAAAGTATAGTGGCGTCGCTGCGGTGGGCGACGCCCGCAGCCTAAGCAGGACAAAGTCTTCAGCAGCTTGGACTGGCTGCTCCACATGAGAACCGTTCAGCGGTTCGGGGAAACCGTTGGGCGATAAAATATTCTCGTAAACTGATAATAATCTTGCATCGCGCGGAAACCTTGAGTACTATCCCAATCAAGCGCGGTGTTCAGACCGAATTGTGCCTCCCGGTGCGAACGCCGCGCTCACGCTCTCTATCTGATCGTAAGGAGAAAAACATGAGCAAGACCGTCGTGTCTTCCGATAACGCACCGGCCGCCATCGGCCCGTATTCCCCCGGTATCCAGGCCGGCAACATGGTGTTCCTGTCCGGCCAGCTGGGCATCGACCCCGCGACCGGCAAGATGCCCGAGGGCGTCGAGGCCCAGGCCAAGCAGTCCCTCGCCAATGTCGAGGCCCTGCTGACCGCTGCCGGCGCCACCTTTGCCGATGTCGTCAAGACCACGGTCTACCTGGCCGACATCGCCGACTTCGCCGCCGTGAACGAGATCTACGCCTCCAAGTTCGAGGCCCCGTTTCCCGCGCGCAGCGCCTTCCAGGTTGCCGCCCTTCCGGCTGGCGGTCTGGTCGAGATCGAGGTCGTCGCCGCCCTCTAAGGTGTTGGCAACAACTAAACATGACATGCAAAAAGACCCTGCAGCGCGTGCGAGCTGCAGGGTCTTTTGTTAAGTGACGAATCGCTTGTGGAGCCGCGCTCCATTTTGCTCGTTAGCCCTCCTTGCGAACTTTTTGCAGGTAGCGGTAGACGCTGGGCTCCGAGATGCCCAACGCGGTGGCGGCGCAGGCCACGGCGCCCTTGAGCATGAACACCCCGTTGCCGTTGAGGTGGCGAATGACGTCCACGCGGTCGCTTTGACCAAGCGACGTCACATCCAGCCCGCGAGCGCTCAGCAGCTCGGCAATGCTGCGGTCGATGAGCTCCTGTGTGGACTCCGAAAGGCTTTCGACCTCGATAGGGGCGGGCTCCGTGCGCGTCGGCGCCGCGTCGAAGCACGCCATGAGCTGCTGTGCCATGGCGTTGATGGAGCGCACGGTCGAGAGGTCGGTGTTGACGCAGAGCATGCCGACGATCTCGTCATTCTCGCGGATAAAGTACGTCGCTGACTCCAATGTCTTGCCACCGGCACCGCGGCCCTCGTAGCCCGTAATAAACGGCAGGTCGCGATACTTGGCGTCGTGCATGATCTTGAGTGCCAGATCGGTGGCGGGACCGCCGACCTTGCGGCCGCTCACGATACCGTTGCGGATATCGACGATGGCGTGGTCGGGATCCGAGAAATCGTGCAGGACGATTTCGCTGTTCTTACCGAGTACCTGCTCCAGGAAATCGACCATCGGCAAAAAGCGACGTACGGTCTCGTTCACGGGCAACTCCTTGGGGTGAAATCGGAAATGTTCATAACAATTTTTTCTCATGGTAACACGCCATTCCTCATCTCGCATATTCGCAGGTACATTGCGTAATACAGACGAACGGTAGGAATTTGGCGGTAAACGGTTGACCAAAAGAAATGTTAGATGTTATTTTGACCAGACACTTTCCTGACCTGCGGAAATGCGTAATTTCAGCTGAAGAATAGTCTGATAACAAAAAATTATTATTGAGAATGAGAATCATCTTTAATACGATGTGTAATGAAGGCACAACCTCAACCCCGCACTGCGTCACAATAGAGCGTTAGATGCGAAAACAACTATTTCGAGGATTGGTGGTCAAATGACCCAGGAGACGGTTACGAACGGTACTGAAGCCCTGTTCACTCGCGAAGGCATGCCTCCCGTTAAGGAAATGATCCCGTGTGCCCTTCAGCACGTACTGGCATCGTTTGCCGGCATCATTACCCCGGCGGTCATCATGGCCGGCGTCTACGGCTTTAATAGCCAGCAGAGTACCGACATCATCCAGGTCGCGCTCATTCTTTCGGCGATCGATACGGCCCTTCAGGCCTTCGCTCCCTTCCGTCGCATCGGCGGCGGCCTGCCCATCGTCATGGGCGTTTCGTTCGCGTTCCTGCCGGCCCTGCAGGCCATGGGTGCCTCGGGCTTTAGCTTTGGTGCGCTGCTGGGTGGCGAGATCGTCGGCGGCGCCGTCGCGGTCCTCTTTGGTCTGGCCTACAGCAAGATCAAGTGGCTGTTCCCGCCCGTCGTGACCGGTACGGTCATCTTCTCCATTGGCGTCTCTCTCTATCCCACGGCTGTCAAGTATATGGCCGGCGGTATGGGTACGCCGCTGTGGGGCACCCCGCAGGCCTGGTGCGTCGCTCTTATCACCTTCGCCGTGGTCTTTGCGCTCGCCAACTTTGGCAAGGGCACGCTCAAGCTGGGATCCGTGTTCTTTGGCATGATCGTTGGCATGATCGTCTCCATCCCCTTTGGCATGATCGACTTCTCCAGCGTCGCCACCGCTCAGGTCTTCGCCCTTCCCAAGCTCATGCCCTACGCGCTCGAGTTTGATCCCGAGGTCTGCATTACCCTCGCCGTCGTGTTCCCCATGGTTGCCATCCAGGTTATCGGCGACGTCTCTGCCGCCTGCCTGGGCTCCATCGACCGTATGCCCACCGAGCGCGAGCTCTCCGGCGCTATCGTGTCCCAGGGCCTCACCTCTATGGTCGGCGGTCTGCTGGGCGGTCTTCCCACCAGCGCCCTTGGCCAGAACGTGGGCATCATCTGCTCCAACAAGGTCGTCAACAAGTGGGTCTTTGTGATCATTGCGGCCGTCTTTGCCATCGCCGGTCTGTTCCCGCAGCTCTCTGCCGTCCTTTCCGCTATCCCGCAGCCCGTCATCGGCGGCGCGACCGTCGGCGTCTTTGGCACCATCACCATGAACGGCGTGCGCATGTTCACCCGCGAGGGCCTTACGCAGCGCACTACCACCATCGTCGGTACCTCCGTCGTCTTTGGCCTGGGTATCTGGATGGCCAGCGGTTGCCTTGCCGGCGAGGGTATGCCCGCCTGGGTGTCCACCGTCATCGGCTCCAATGCCGTAACCCCCACCGCCATCATGGCCATTGTCCTTAACCTGATCCTTCCGCAGACGCCGGTCGTGGCTCAGCACATCGATGCTGCCAAGGACGCTGCCGTGGATCTGGTCTTGCCCGAGAGCAAGAAGTAACCAATTCGGTGCTATTCGTCGGCGGACGCATCGCCTCGTCCGCCGACGCCATGCGGCACCAAGCCGCACTTCAAAGGGTTTGTCCCTTTGGTGAAGCGTTGACGGGAGAGGGCCCGTTTCCGGTGTAGGCCGGCGCTTCGCACTCCGCCATGTCAGAGGTGTCAAACCCCGCCTCTGATGTTGAAGGGAGCATCCATGCTTCTGGTCGCTAACGGTTCCGTCTTTACCCGCAACGCTCAGACCCCGTTTATTCCAAACGGTGCGGTCGCCATTGACGGAGATACGATCGTCGAAGTGGGCCCCGAGCGCGAGCTCAAGGCCAAGTACCCGGATGCCGAGTACGTCGATGCCCAGGGCAACCTCATCATGCCCGGACTTATCAACTGCCACACCCACATCTACTCGGGTCTGGCCCGCGGCCTTGCCATTAAGGGCTGCAACCCCACCAACTTCCTGGAGAATCTTGAGCAGCAGTGGTGGAAGATCGACGACAACCTGACGCTCGACGGCACCAAGGCCAGCGCCTATGCTACGATTTTGGACTCCATCCGTGATGGCGTCACCACGATCTTCGATCACCATGCGAGCTTCTGCGAGATTCCGGGAAGCCTTTTTACCATTAAGGATGCAGCTCAGGAGCTGGGCATGCGTTCGTGCCTGTGCTACGAGGTTTCCGATCGCCGTGGCCAGGAAAAATGCGACCAGGCCATTGCCGAGAACGCCGAATTTGCCCAGTGGGCCGCCAAGGAGCGTCGCGATAACGACAACCACATGATCGCCGCCATGTTTGGCGGACATGCTACCTTTACGCTTTCGGACGAGACCATGGACAAGATGGCCGAGGCCAACAACGGCCTGACCGGCTTCCACATCCATGTGTGCGAGGGCATGAATGACGTGTGGGACTCCCGCCTCAACCGCGGTGGCATCAGCCCCGTCGAGCGCCTGCTGCAGCACAACCTGCTTGGTCCCGACACCATGCTGGGCCACTGCATCCACGTGACGCCTGCCGAGATGGATATCGTCAAGGAGTCCGGCACCTGGCTGGTCAACAACCCCGAATCCAATATGGGCAACGCCGTGGGCTGCGCCCCCGTGCTCGAGTTCTTCCGCCGCGGCATCCCCGTGTGCATGGGTACCGACGCCTACACCCACGATATGCTCGAGAGCCTTAAGGTCTTCCTGATCATTCAGCGCCACAACGCTGCCATGCCCAACGTGGGCTGGTGCGAGGCCATGACTATGCTGTTTGAGAACAACGCCAAGATGGCGAGCAAGTACTTCGATCGCAAGCTTGGTGTGCTCGAGGCCGGCGCTGCCGCCGACGTTATCGTTATGGACTACAAGCCCTTTACGCCGCTGAGCGAGGAGAACATCGACGGCCACATGCTCTTTGGCATGATGGGCAAAAACTGCCGCACCACCATCATCAACGGCCGCGTCCTGTACAAGGATCGCGAGTTCGTTGGCATTGATGAGGAAAAGATCAACGCGTGGACCATGGCTGAGTCCAAGAAGCTCTGGAGCACGCTCAACGATCGCGCCTACTAATTCACAAGTAGATTCGCGTGCGTCGGATGTTTCGCCGCATCCGACGCACGTATAGGCGGCCTCCGCGGGGTCGCCGGCGCTGTGCTAGCGCTACACCGTATTTGCGCCCGCCGCGCGGTCTCGCCGGGCGTTACAGAGAGGAGCTCATTATGAGCGACATCATGAGGCCGATCCCGTTTTCGCAGCTGATGAACTGGATCATCGAGGAGCACAAGACTCAGGGCGCCATCTTTGGCGTGCGCAAGATGGTCACGGCCAACCAGGAGGGAGCGCTTTCCATTTTTGACGAGCGCATCGAGACTCCGTTTGGCCCGGCCGCAGGCCCGAACACCCAGCTTGCACAGAATATAGTGGCCGCATACTATGCCGGCGCCCGCTTCTTTGAGCTCAAGACCGTTCAGGTTATGGACGGCGAGGAGCTCTCCAAGTGTGTGAACAAGCCCTGCATCGTGGCACAGGACGAGTGCTACAACTGCGAGTGGTCGACCGAGCTCGAGGTTCCGCAGGCCTTTGCCGAGTACGTGAAGGCATGGTTTGCCTGCCACCTGATCGCTCGCGAGTACGGCCTGGGCAGCCCGGACGGCTTTGTCTTCAACATGTCCGTGGGCTATGACCTCGAGGGCATCAAGAGCCCCAAGGTCGATGCCTACATCGAGGGCATGAAGGACGCCAGCGGCTCCGAGGTTTGGAACGAGTGCCGCACGTGGGCGCTCGCCAACCTGGACAAGTTTGAGCATGTCGACGCCGCGTTTGTCGAGTCCATCCCGGCACGCGTCTCCAACTCCATCACCGAGTCTACCCTGCACGGCTGCCCGCCGGCGGAGATCGAGCGCATCGCGACCTACCTGATTACCGAGAAGGGTCTCAACACCTACATCAAGTGCAACCCCACGCTGCTGGGCTATGAGTTTGCCCGCCAGCGTCTGAACGAGCTGGGCTTTGACTAC
>CALKBB010000340.1 GCA_937989795.1 uncultured Collinsella sp.
TCCCCGGCGTGGTGCTTGAGGATTACTATCTGGAGCACATCGTGCTATGTCTGTCTGATGGACTGCTCGCGCAGTGCGGCATCGACCTCGCCGACACCAAGATCCAAAGCCTCGGCAACATCAACCGCCGAAACCGGCAGCATCTGCAGCGCCAGCCAAGCGCCCACACCGCCCGCGATATCGCCGGACTCGAGCGCTGTATACAGTGCGCGCTCCCCTTCAGCAAGCTCGCGCGAGCGACGGCAGCGCGATAGCAGCACGCGCCCGCCGCCGATGAGCATAACGGGCGAATACGACAGCACCACGGCATGGTCTCCGGCACACAGCGGCAGCGGCTCCTCCAGGCGCACCTGCACGGTACGGGTCTCGCCCACCGCCATGGGGGCCTCGCCCTCCAAAAGCATGATGCGGCCGACGACCTCGGCCGTTCCGGCCATCACATGCACACGCGCGCCCGACTCGAGCACGCGTGGCTTGGTGCCCTCGCGGCCCAGGTAGGTGAACGTCATCATAAAGCGCAACGTCTGGCCAAAGCGGTCCGCCACGCCCAGCATCTCGCCACGGTCAAGCGCCGCGACACCGTCACCAACTAGGTTGAGCGCCACACGCTGACCAGGCAGCGCGCGCGGCGTATCGTCATGCACCTGAATCCCGCGCACGCGACAGACCGTACGCGACGGCAAAGCCATCAGCTCGTCGCCCACCGCAACCGGCGCATCGTGCAGCGTTCCCGTTACGACAGTGCCGACGCCCTTAATCGTAAAGCAGCGGTCAATCGGCAGGCGCGGCGCGGCATCGGTGCGCTCGGCACGGTCGCGGCAGGCATCCCAGCAGGCACTTACCTGCTCGTCGAGCACCGCAAGCAGCCCGTCGATCCCCTCGCCCGTCTTAGACGACACGGGCACAATCGGCGCGCCCGCAAACACGGTACCCGACAAAAAGTCATCGACATCGAGCTCGGCAAGCTCGGTCATCTCGGCGTCGGCCAGATCACACATAGTCAGCGCCACCACCATATGCGTGACGCCCAGCAGCTCCAGCACGTGCACGTGCTCGCGGGTCTGCGGCATCACGCCCTCGACGGCCGAAACCACCAGCACGGCAACGTCGATGCCCGTGGCGCCCTGCACCATGGCGCGCAGGTAATGAGCATGGCCGGGCACGTCGACCAGGCCAACGATCTTGCCACTCGGCAGCGCCAGCTCGCCAAAGCCCAGCTCCACGGTCATACCGCGACGGCGCTCAACTTCCAGACGGTCGGGATTCTTGCCGGTCAGCGCCTCGATCAGTGCGGACTTACCGTGGTCAACGTGACCCGCCGTGCCAACGATAACGGGACACTCCACCAGCGCCTGAGCCTCACTCATCGTGCAACCGCCTTCTCAACGCACGCGACGAGCGTCGATGCCGCCGTCTCGATATCGCGGTCGCCCACGAGCGTGCGCACATCAAACAGAATGCGGTCGTGCGAGGTGCGCGTGACGACCGGCGTATCGAAGTCTTGGACGAGCGAGCGCTTGAGCGCGTCGACGGACAGGCACCCGTCGACCGGGCAGACGGCCACGCACATCGTGGGCAGCTCGACGGTAGGCAGCGAGCCGCCACCGGGGGTCGACGATTCCTCGACGATCTTCACCTGAACGGCGCACGGGCAACCCGCCTTATCGAGCCCGGCGATCATACGATCGCGCAGCTTACGGGCACGTCGCTCCAAATGAGCCTGCGGCAGCGTAAGCATGCTGAGCACCGGTACCTCGCGATGGGCCACATCCGCCCCATCCATGTAAATGCGCAGTGTAGCCTCGAGCGCCGACAGAGCCAGTTTGCCCGGGCGCAGGGCGCGCATAAGCGGATGTGACCCACAGGCCTGGACCAGGTCACGACGGCCCATGATAATGCCCGCTTGTGCGGCACCGAGCAGTTTATCGCCCGAGCACGACACCAGATCGAGCCCTGCCGAAACCGAAGCCGGCGTGGTTTCTTCGCCGCCGCGCACCAAAATGTCGTCGGGCAACAGCGCGCCCGAGCCCTGGTCCTCGTAGAACAGCAGGCCGTGCTTGTGAGCAAGCGCCGCAAGCTCCCGAGAACCCACCTCCTCGTGAAAACCCTCGATGCGATAGTTGGAAGGATGGACCTTAAGGATCATCGCCGTATCGGGCGTGATGGCTTGCTCATAATCTGTCAGGTGCGTGCGATTGGTGGCGCCGACCTCGACGAGTTTGGCGCCCGAAGCCGCCATGACATCGGGGATGCGGAAGCTGCCGCCAATCTCGACAAGCTCGCCGCGGCTGACAATGACCTCCTTGCCTGCGGCATGGGTCGCCAGCACCAGCAGCACGGCGGCCGCGTTATTGTTAACGACCAGCGCGTCCTCGGCACCGGTAAGCGAGCGGATGAGCTGCGCGGCATGCTCCTTGCGCGACCCGCGCGAGCAGGTGTCCACGCTGTACTCGAGCGTGCTGTAGCCGCGCGCGACCTCGGCCACGGCCTTTGCCGCCGACTCCGCGAGCGGGGCGCGGCCCAAGTTGGTATGGATGACCACGCCCGTGGCGTTGACGGCAGGGCGCAGGCTCGGCAACGCGGAGCGGTGCGCACGCCACTCAATGGCCGAGGCCAGTTCGCGCTTGGAACGCGGGGCGGCGCCGGCACGAATCGCGGCGCGCTCCTCATCGAGCTCGGCCGTGACGGCGGCATGCACCACCGCGTCGCAGGTCTCCCCCGCCGCCTTCACTACCGGCCACTCGGCAAGCAACTCGTTGACGGAAGGAATGGCGCGCAGGCGGGCGCGTACCTCATCGGACATGTTCTGGCTATCGCTCATGTGCGGCCTTTCAAAAGAAACGTGGATCAGTCGAATACATCAGCTGAGTCAATTACTCGTTATTATCCTCGCGCGCCGCGATCTTTTCCACGCGAACGGCGTTTTCCTGGGTGAGCGCGGCACCCGTCAACGGGTCCCAGCGCAGCGGCGTATGGTCGAGCGGGCCCACGCCCAAGGCCTGAGCGCCACCGGCATCGGCGCCAAACGAACGCCCGCCGGGGGCGGCCGAGGTGAAGATGCACGCCGGATGCAGATACGGCGTCGTCTCCACGCGCACGCGGTCGCGGCCCAAATCGCTCACGAGTTCGACGACCTCGCCATCGGCGATGCCCATGTGCGCAGCGGCATCGGCATTCATCTGCACGGCATCCAGGTCCGATCCAGCCTCAGCGGCACCTTGGGCCGCGAGCCTGCGCGAGGTATGCGACTCAAAGGGACGGTTGCCGCTAATGAGGCGAAACATCCCCGGGCCGGGCTCCACCATCGGCGCGATCCAGCCTGGCACGCGTCCCAAGCCGGCACGCTCCCATACGTCACTTGCCAGCGCAATCTTGCCGCCGGCAAGCGGAATCACCGGCTCACCCGTGCGCGACGGCAGTGCCACGCCCGTATCGGCCCAGCCGCGCTCCTTGAGCTCGTCCAGATCGATCCCAAAAGGCGCCACCTGGGCAGCTGCCAGATCGTCAGACGTAAACTGGAAGTACTCGCCCACGCCACACGCCTGCGCCAGACCGGCAAAAATCTCCCGACCGGGACGTGTGTCGTCATGCTGCACAGGCAGCACGGCGTTGCGGTAGAACACGCACGCGTCGTTGCGGCCCACGACTGTACCCACGCCGCGGTCAGCCTCCAAATATGTCACATCGGGCAGCACGAAGTCGGAAGCGCGCGCCGTCTCGGACCAGCGAATATCAATCGTCACGAGCAAGTCGAGCTGCTGCAAAATACTCAACCAAGCCTGTGCGTTGCCATAGCCCGCACCGGGGTTACTGGCATAGACGATGAGCCCACGCAAATCGCCGGCAAGAATCGACTGACCGATGGTCGTGCACAGACCGCGCTCGGGGTCGACGAGCGGATAGCGTTCGGACCCCAACTTGGGCTCAGGTGGCATCGACGGCGTCGCGAAACGCGCAGGGTCCAAATCGCCCAACGCAAACGGTGTGGGCGGGTTGAGGGCACCGCCCGCATGCCCGATGCAGCCCAGCAGGACATCGACCAAACAGATAGCGCGCGCCGTCTGCGTACTGTTGGCATACGCGATACCGATGCCGCCATGAAAGCCCGCATCCACCACGGCGGCAGGCGCCGCGGCAGCCAAATCGCGCGCCGTCGCGACAATCTCTTCGGCCGGAACGTC
>CALKBB010000341.1 GCA_937989795.1 uncultured Collinsella sp.
TGGGAGTCATGTCTATGCGCGTCGGTGTTGGACGATGGTGGAACAAGGAAGAGACAACATCGTAGGCGTCCCCCTTATCATCCCTCACCTCGAGCACCTTCCTCGCATAAACGAGTTTGACCATGAGGGCACTGGAGCTTTTCGCAAGTCTTTCGTAAAGGTTATCTGCCAATACCATGTCGTTCGCAGTAACGACAGTCTCGTTCACCAATCCGTCCGCACAGGAAAGGACACAGCTATTTGCCGAAGGCTGGAAGGTAGGTTTATGCGAGTGTTCAATATCAAACAGAGTGCCGTAATCATGGGTCAGAAGAAGTACGGTCTTACCCTTAAGAGTTGCCTCCCTAATGCCGCCAAGAAACAGCATATTCAGCAATGCGTACCTCTTGGCTCCGTCGAACGAGCTGATTGGATCGTCCAGAATGACCAGATCAGGTTTCTTGCTCATGCATTCGTAGGCGAAGAATACTAGCGCAAACGCGTTTTTCTCGCCATAGCTCAGCGCTTCGCGCGAATCCGGCACCTCCCACTGGCTCGTATGCACTAGCCTCACCGAGCACTTACCGTCCTCGGCACCGGGTATGTTGACACTGTAGGGGTATCCCGCTTCTGTAAGGAAAGAATTGATTTCTTCGCATCTGTCTTTCAGCGCTGCCGCCAGATGCAGCTTTTGGCGTTTCACGAGTCCTATGAGCTTCCCAGCATTCGTCATGGCCGCATCAACGGCCTTGTTAATCTCGGCAGCCAGCGCACTGCAGATCGAGGAATTAAAGTTGTCAACAAGCGCGATATCGATTTTGCAGTTACTCAGTCCTTCGTTCAGATTATCTACACTACTTAAGACAAAATACGAGGAGATCGCCCTCAATTTCGCGAGCGTGTCGATAATTAGTTGGGCGTCCTGCACAACCTTGCCAATGAAAGCCTTCTCCTGCTCGGTAATGGGGTCTGCCGAGTCGACTATTGAGTTGATTTTGCAACTTGCCGTTTCACTCAAATATGCACTACCAATAGACAGGGCATTAATAGTCTTCTCAATATTGCCAACCTTGGTCGAATCGAAAGAATTGCCAACGGCGTCAATACGCTTTTCTGAATCAGATGCGGGCAGGCCGCAGTACGGGCACACCCCTTCCATCAGCGAAAGGTAGTCCCTACCCTGTTTATGCCACGCTGCCCATTTTTTGAAAGGACCTTGTCTGAGAATCGGCTTAAAAGGGGTGAGCAGCGGGTCCTCGTGCGCCCACGTGTTTCCCTCTTTCAGCGCCTTTACAACAGGTGACGAGCCTTTCGGCTTTTTATTGCGATCGAGGCCAGAGTTGCCTACCAAATTCGCAAGAAAGGACTCTAGATCGGCAGACAGCCTCCTAACGTCCTCACGCTCGCTCAGTTTCACCATTGCTTCAAGCTGTTCTCTCAGCTTATTTTCCGTGTTAATGAATTCAGGTGTGCGAACGAAAACGTCAAAACTACCGGGAAACAGGCTATCTTGCTGGAAAACGACGGACTGAACATATTCCTCATCGAACACCTCGACGGAAGTGATCCCGTTCAAACCGCTAACGTTAAAAGGGTGCTTTTCTGCAGAGCCTTCTTTTAGCCATTTAAACGGTACGAGGTCGGGGCCTATGGATTCACTTACGGCTGAAACCAGTGCCTTCGCAATGCTAGATTTTCCTGTGCCGTTGGGTGCGAATTTAACATTAAGCTTGCCGGGCTCTATAGAAATAGAGGCGTTATCTATGCTTCGGCAGTTCTCGATGACCACATTCATTATGATATTCCTCCCAGGTATTTGTTAACTCTTCTCTCCAAGTGTTCATTCACCACGACGGCAAGACACGATAGTAATATGACTGCATGTTAAAACGACCTGACGGGACAGGGCTAATCCGAAAGTCATATTCCGAAACGACTTCACTGTAGCAGGCGGTCGACCGCCCTCCTCCCCAAGTCCAGCTTAAACAGATCCCTCGTGTACGTCTTGTCCACAGCGTCCGCGAGC
>CALKBB010000342.1 GCA_937989795.1 uncultured Collinsella sp.
CCGTGGACGCGCTGTCTGAAGAGGAGCGCGAGCGCATTCTGCTTCAGGCTCGCTCCTATAACGAGCAGCTGGCGGGCGAGGCCACCGAGCTCCCCGCCGACCAGAT
Source organism: uncultured Collinsella sp. (assembly GCA_937989795.1). Taxonomy (GTDB): domain Bacteria; phylum Actinomycetota; class Coriobacteriia; order Coriobacteriales; family Coriobacteriaceae; genus Collinsella. Next base: position 107 of record CALKBB010000342.1, read on the forward strand.
CGAGCCCTACGCCCAGCAGCTCATCTTTGACCGCGACCCCATGATGAGCTGGGTCGAGATCCCCTCCATCGACGTGAGCATGCCCATCTACCACGGCACGAGCGAGGAAGTCCTTATGGCGGGCGTCGGCCACCTGGAGGGCACGAGCCTGCCGGTGGGCGGCACCTCGACGCATTGCGTGCTTACCGCGCACTCGGGCATGCGCAACCTGAGCATGTTCGACGACATTCATTCGCTGGAGCCCGGCGACCTGGTGCTGCTGCACACCATGAACAAGACGCTCGCCTACAAGATGGTGGACTCCGAGGTCGTGCTGCCCGAGGAGATGGAGTCGCTGGCCATCGAGCCCGGCGCCGACAAGGTGACGCTCGTCACCTGCACGCCCTACGGCGTGAACGACCACCGCCTGCTGGTGCACTGCGTGCGCACCAAATACAGCAAGAAGGACGTCGACAGGCAAAAGTCGCTGGCCGGCCGCCACTGGGGCAAGCGCGAGTTTGCCGTGCTCATCGTGGTCGTAGCCATTGTGCTGTTGCTGCTGGACATCGTGATCCACGCGGTCCGCAAGCGCCGCAAGGCCAAGGCCTCGGCATAAGACATTCTTCAGAACCACCACAATGGGGACAGGCACCTTTGTGGCGGCCGGGACTTCCAAACCATCACAACATTCGATGAAAATCTCGATTTTGGCGAAAAGCGTCGAATGTTGTGATGGTTTTCGTTGTGGGCGAGACGGTTTTCGCTATGGACGGTGCGGTTTCGCTGCAGAATCGCCAGCCCGCCGCCTGCCAACCGCCGCTCTCGTTACGTTTTCGCTGCATTTGGGTAAAGCACCTGCTCCAAGCGGCGTTGGCTTGTATACTAGAGCGGTTTATCTGTTATGCGGAAGGGAGCGCCTATGGCACTCAGCGAGAAAGACGTGCGCGGCATCGCCGAGTACGCAAAGATCGCACTGACCGATGACGAGCTCACCCAGATGACGTCCTATATGAACGACGCCGTCCAGATGCTCGAGCCCGTCCTGCAATATGACTTGCCCGACGTGGAGCCCACGTTCCATCCCATCGGAAGCCTGTCCAACGTGATGGGCGATGACCTGCGCGAGCCCGAGCGCGACCTGCCGCTCGACGTCGCGCTCGAAAACGCCGGCAGCGCGCGTGACCGCTACTTCCGCGTGCCGTCCATTTTGGGAGAGGGGGAGAGCGAGTAATGGCGCAGAGCTTCGATTCCCTTACCGCCGCTCAGATCGCCGCGGGCGTTGCCGCCGGCGACTTTACTGCTACCGAGGTGGCCCAGGCCTCCCTCGCCGCCATCGAGGCGCGCGAGGGCGGGGTCCAGGCATTCCTGCAGGTGGCGCCCGAGCTTGCGCTCGAGGCCGCTACGCGCGTGGATGCCGACCGTGCCGCAGGCAAGCCGCTGCCCCCGCTCGCGGGCGTGCCGCTGGCCATCAAGGACAACATGAACCTTGTGGGCACGCGCACCACCTGCGCTTCCCGCATGCTCGCGGACTACCAGAGCGTCTACACCGCCACCTGCGTCCAGCGCATGCTCGACGCCGGCTGCCTGCCCATGGGCAAGGCCAACATGGACGAGTTTGCCTTTGGCAGCTCCACCGAGAGCTCTGCCTTCCACCGCACCAACAACCCTTGGGATACCGAGCGCGTGCCCGGTGGCTCTTCGGGCGGCTCCGCTGCCGCCGTCGCCGCGGGCGAAGTCGCGCTCTCGCTGGGCTCGGACACCGGCGGCTCCATTCGTCAGCCGGCGTCGCTGTGCGGCGTGGTGGGCTTTAAGCCCACGTATGGCGCCGTGAGCCGTTACGGCGTGGTCGCCTTTGGCTCGTCGCTCGACCAGGTGGGCCCCTTTGGTCGCACGGTCGAGGATGTCGCGCTGGCCATGAACGCGCTTACCGGCGCGGGCCACGATCCGTACGACTGCACCAGCCAGGATTGCGCCGTCGACTTTACCGAGCATCTCAACGACAGCATTGAGGGCAAGCGCGTGGGCATCATCCCCGCGTTTATGGAGGCCGAGGGCCTGACGCCCGAGGTCAAGGCCGCTGTTCAGCGCGCCGCCCAGGAGCTGCAGAACCAGGGTGCCGAGCTGGTCGAGGTCGACCTGCCGCACCTGGACGCCGCCATCGCCGCCTACTACGTCATCGGCCCGGCCGAGGCGTTCTCCAACCTGGCCCGCTTCGACGGCATTCGCTACGGCTATCAGGAGGAGGGCTGCGCCAACCTGTCCGACCAGAGTTCGCTGTCGCGCGCCCACGGCTTTGGCGCCGAGGCCAAGCGCCGTCAGATGCTCGGCGCCTACCTGCTGAGCTCGGGCGTGTACGACAAGTACTACTACGCCGCGCAGAAGGCCCGCACGCTCATCACGCAGGACTACGACGCTGCGTATGCCAAGGTGGACACCATCCTCATGCCCGCCTCGCCGCGCACGGCCTTTAAGTTTGGCGAGATCAGCGACCCCACGCAGATGTATCTTTCGGACCTGTACACCATCTCGCTCAACATTTGCGGCAACGGTGGTATCTCGGTGCCGCTGGGTCTGGGCGAGGACAGCAAGCTGCCCGTTTCTGCCCAGCTGGTTGGTCCGGCCTTTAAGGACCGTCAGCTGCTCACGTTTGCCCGCGCCCTGGAGCGCGGCTTTGCCGATGCCGCCACGGGTGCGCCCGCGCTTTCCGTCGCGCCCGATTTTGCCGGGAAGGGAGGCGAGCTGTAATGAAGGAGCTTTCCGAGGTCCTGCAGGATTGGGAGGCCGTGATTGGCCTGGAGATCCATACCGAGCTCACCGCACTCGATACCAAGATGTTCTGTAACTGCAAGCTCAGCCACGATGACGAGCCCAACGCCAACGTGTGCCCGGTGTGCCTGGGCCTGCCCGGCGCCCTGCCGGTGCCCAACAAGCGCGCCATCGAGAGCATCGTCAAGGCAGGTCTCGCCACCAATTGCGAGATTCAGCGCCACTCGATGTTCTACCGCAAGCACTACTTCTATCCCGATATGGCCAAGAACTTCCAGACCACGCAGGGTCCGGTCGCCTTTGCCATGTACGGTCACCTGGATCTGGATGTGACCGGTCGCGGTGCCGCCGAGCGCCCCGACTGCGCGTTTGGCGAGGCCGAGGCCCAGAGTCTGGCGAGCGCTTCGGCCAACGCCGAGGGCCTGTCTACGTCCATGACGTCGACCATGCGCGAGGGCAACCAGCGTGCCGGCCACCTGGCCAGCTACGACGCGTCCAGCCTGCAGATGCCCGAGCGTCGCGAGGACGGTTCCTACACGGTGCCCATCCGCATCCTGCGCATCCACATGGAGGAGGACGCTGCCAAGATGGTGCACGTGGGCGGTGCCGAGGGCCGCATTACCGCCGCGGCCGAGTCGCTCGTCGACTACAACCGCTGCGGCACGCCGCTGATTGAGCTCGTCACCGAGCCCGATCTGCGCACGCCCGAGGAAGCGCGTCTGTTTATGGAAAAGCTCCGTCGCATCTTTGTGACGCTGGGCATTTCGGACTGCTCCATGGAGAAGGGTTCCATGCGCTGCGACGGCAACGTGTCGCTGCGCCGCCGCGGCGAGACCAAGCTGGGCACCAAGACCGAGCTCAAGAACCTCAACTCGTTTAAGAGCCTGCACGACGGCCTTGCCTACGAGATCTGCCGTCAGGCCGAGGTGCTCGAGGAGGGCGGAATCATCTATCAGGAGACCCGCCACTGGGAGCCCAGCCGTAAGCGCACCGTGGTCATGCGTGTGAAGGAAACGGCCGACGACTATCGCCTGTTCCCCGATCCCGACCTGGCGCCGTTCGATCTGGACGACGAATTTATCGACCGCTGCCGCGGTGAGATTCCTGAGCTGCCCGATGCCAAGCGAGCCCGTTTTGAGGCCGACTTTGGCATTAAGACGGCCGATGCCGAGCAGATTGCCGGCGACCCCGAGTTTGCCGAGTTCTTTGAGGCCGCCGCTGCCGGTATGGCCGGCAAGGAGGCCCAGACGGTCGCAAACCTGCTGGTGAACGAGATGATCGCCTACCTTAAGGGCGCAGGCGTGTCGCTCGCCGAATCCGGCATTGCGCCGGCTCAGGTTGCGGCGCTTGCCAAGTTGCTCGCGACCGATGCCATCAGCTCCAACCAGGCGCACGAGGTCTTTGAGGCCATGGCCCAGACCGGCGACGACCCCAACAAGATCGTCGACGAGCGCGGTATGCGCCAGGTGAGCGATGCCGGCGCGCTGCAGCCGATCGTGGACGAGGTGCTGGCAAACTGTGCCGATCAGGCGCAGCAGTATCGTGACGGCAACCAGAAGGTCATCGGCTTTTTGGTGGGCCAGTGCATGAAGGCAAGCCGCGGCAAGGGTAACCCGAAGCTCTTCAACGAGTTGCTGAGAACGTCGCTCTCGTAGCTGCGAGGCCGGGGAAGCCCCGAGTCGCCGGGGTATTTCCTCCAAATTTCAAACAGTCCTATGCAAGACGAAGGCCACATTTAGTGGCCTTCTTTGCATGCGGAACTCATTTGGAGCAAACACCCCGGCGACTCGGGGCTTCCCCGGCCAGACGACTCGGCCGTTCGGGTCAGGTAGGCTGAATGGAATAGAGTGAATGGGCGCGCCGTTGGCGCGTCCATTTTTGTGCGGGTGACAAAGGGACTGTCCCTTTGTCACATTGCAATAAATGTGATGAAAGTGTGGCGAAATGAGCTTAAACTTCCGTAAATGTGATAAATGTCACGTTTTACCTAGGGTAAAATGTGGGAAATATCACGTTTACGGAAGTTTCTTTGCGGGAGGTTCGGTCATGCGGCGAGATATCATTGCCAAGCTTAACGCTTGGAAAGCGTCAGAATATCGTAAGCCGCTTATCCTTAAGGGGGCGCGCCAGGTTGGAAAGACATGGGCGCTTAAGGAGTTCGGACGAACCTCGTACCGCAATTTTGTGTATCTGACGCTCGAGGAGCCGTCACCTGGGGTACAGAGCGAGTACGCTCAGTTTTTCGAAGGTACGCGCGATCCTCGACGGATCATCTCAAACCTTTCCCTGGCACTTGGACAGCCTATCGATCCCGGCGAGACGCTGCTTATTATTGATGAGATCCAGGATTGTCCTTCTGCAGTCGGCGCCCTTAAATACTTCTGTGACGAGGCCCCCGAGTATCACGTCGCATGCGCAGGGTCTTTGTTGGGCGTTCGCTTGTCCCGTGAGACCAGCGCTTTTCCGGTGGGAAAGGTCGAGTTCATGGAGATGCGCCCCATGAGCTTTTCCGAGTTTCTGAAAGCCGAGGGCGCTGCAAACTACGACGAATACCTTGGCGGCCTGGATCAGATCGAAACAGTGCCCGATTTCTTCCATGTCCGTCTCGTCGAGCATCTTCGTCGTTATTTTGCATGCGGCGGCATGCCAGAGGCTCTTGGCCGGTGGGTGGAGACGGGCGATATCGTTCAGGTCGATAAGGTGTTGTCTGATCTCTTGGATTCCTACGAGCGCGATTTTGCCAAGCATGGTGGCCGTGCGCAGTTCGCCAAGCTTTCGCAAATATGGAACTCGATTCCAGCTCAGTTGGCGCGCGAGAACAAAAAGTTCGTTTGGGGTGCGGTGCGCGAGGGGGCTCGTGCTCGAGAATACGAGGATGCTCTGGAATGGCTTGCCGATGCTGGGCTCATCACGGCGGTTCGCCTTAATGCTGCCGGTGGTGTGCCGCTCTCTGCGTACGATGACCTCAAGGCATTTAAAGTCTACTGTCTTGATGTCGGCTTGCTGCGCCGCATGGCAAGGCTGGATGCGTCCGCTTTTGCCATCTCGGATGCGCTATTTTCGGAGTTCAAAGGTTCGTTCGCCGAGAACTATGTGCTTCAGGCATTACTTTCACAGTTAGATGCTGCTCCGCGTTACTGGACAAACGAGAAGCCGAAGCACGAAGTCGATTTTTTGATTCAAGTCGGAAACGAAATCGTTCCCGTCGAGGTCAAATCGGGAGAGGTCGTTCACTCCAAGAGCCTTAAGTACTATGCCGACAAGCATGCGGAGACGACTCCATTGAGGGTCCGCTACTCACTTAAGAACCTAAAGCTCGACGACGGGGTGCTCAACATTCCGTTGTATTTGGCTGATCGATCTGTCCCTCTTATCAAAAAGGCGCTTGATTGTGCGCATCTTGACGTTTAGATCCTGGGCGAGCTGACGGGCGGTGGCTAATTAATCGCTCCGTTACGGCCAGGGAGCTTGGGCCTTAGCGATGCTTGCTTCGCCAAGCGGTGGGGGTGGTGCCGGTGTATTGTTTGAAGGCTTGGGCGAAGGCGGCTTGCTGAGGGTAGTCGAGCCGCTCTGCTACCTGCGCTATCGTGAGCGCGCTATCGGCCAAAAGGTCCTGTGCTCGCTCCATACGGCGTCTGCGAATGTAGGCGCCCAGGGACTCGCCAGTTTGGGCCTTAAAGGTGGCGCATAGTTTGGAGCGGCTTGTGTAGAGCCTCTCGGCCACCTCGTTGATACCCACATGTCTGCCTTTGTCGAGCGCGCGCTCAATCATTGCCGTTGCTTCTTCGGCAATGGTTATGCTAACGCGTGTGTCTGCCGCCTGCCGAGCCTGCTTGTGGGCCGCGCGCGAACAGGCGAGCTCCGCGACCATGGTCTCCACGATGCCCTGCATATAGACGTGTCCGCCTACGGTGCGGGCGCGGTCCTCGTTAATCCGGCGCAGCGTGTGGCAGATGGCAGACGTCGCCTCCTCGTGCCATGGCTCGGCAAACGCCTCAAAGATCCCCGCGAACTCGGTGGGATAGCGGTGCTCCAGTTCGTCAAAATATCCAGGCAAAAAGAGCACCGAGCGTGAGTGGTAGAGTTGCCCTGCAAACAATGGGCTTAATTCCTCGCCACAGCTATCTTGGATAAAGCTGCAAACGGCATTGTTTGACCACGGTCCATGCAATGGTTTAAGGTTCGCGGGCGTTATGCCAGCCTCGGGCATGCATGTAAGTGTGGGCGCGCTGACCTCGCTCACGCAGGCATATGGCTCGGGTGTGTATTCGGCCAGGTGCATATCGTGCGTCGGGGTGATGAAATGCTCCATGACGATGCAGGCAGGGGAGAGGGGCATGATCCATGCGCGTCCGTGCGCCCGATCGTTTGCCACCTCGCCGGTAAAGACAGCGCCCTTGCCGGAAAGCTCCAGGCCAAACTGCTCAAACTGTGGTGCGTAGAGCTCGGTTATGTCGGTCGCTGCCCGCCGTATTTGCAAAAGCGTTCCTTTCCTTTGCAGAAACGTCCACGCCTGGCTTGATTGTGAGCCATGGCTAACACATCAATGATAAGTTCATTACGGTTAACTCTCAAGCCGTTAGAAAGGAATCTCATGGCAAAGGGATCAAAAAGGGAAGGTGGAGGCATCGGCGAGTTGCTCGCGTATGCCGGTGACCGTAAATTCCTAACGTATTTGGGCATGGCGCTCTCGGCGCTCTCGCAGCTGCTGAGCTTTGGCCCGTACGTGTGCATTTGGCTTGTCGCTCGCGACCTGATCGCCGTGGCACCTAACTGGAGCGAAGCCTGCGACATCGCGATGTATGGCTGGTGGGCCGTGGGGTTTGCGCTGGCAAGCATCGTAACTTATTTCGTGGGGCTCATGTGCACGCATCTGTCCGCGTTTCGCTGCGCGTCCAATATCCGTAAGGCTACGAGCGAGCACCTGCTTAAGTTGCCGCTCGGCTACTTCGACACGCATGCCACCGGCGAGCTGCGCCGCATTGTAGACGGGTGTGCCGCCTCCACCGAGACTTTGCTCGCACACATGCTGCCCGATATCGCAGGCGCCGTCGCCATGGTCGTGGGCTTGCTCGTGCTGCTTTTCGCCCTCGATTGGCGCTTGGGCGCGGCATGCCTCATCTCGGTGGCCATTTCGTTTGGCGCCATGGCCACCATGATGAGCGGCAAAGGCGCCGAGTTCATGAAGGCCTACATGGGAGCGCTGGTCAAGATGAACAAGACCGGCACCGAATACGTACGAGGCATCCCCGTGGTCAAGGTGTTTCAGCAGACGGTCTACTCCTTTAAGGCCTTCCACGATGCGATCGCCGAATATGCCGACATGGCACAAAGCTATGCGGGCACGTTCTGCCGAGGTCCGCAGGTACTCAACCTTACCGCGCTCAATGGTCTTGTGGCATTCCTGTTGCCCGTGGCGTTGCTGTTGGCGCCAGGCGAGACGGACTTCGCGCATTTTATGACCAACTTCACGTTTTACGCGATATTTTCGGCCGTGGTACCGACGGCCATGACCAAGCTCATGTTTGTGGGCGAGGCCTCTCAGATGAGTGCCGATTCGTTGGCTCGTATTCGAAGCGTCATGGATTCCAAGCAGCTTTCCGTGCCCGCACAACCCAAGCACCCTGCCGGCGGCGACGTGCGATTTGAGGACGTGAGCTTTACGTACGAAGGTGCCGAAGCACCTGCCGTTAGCCATGTAAGTTTCAGCGTTTCCGCTGGTAGCACCCTCG
>CALKBB010000343.1 GCA_937989795.1 uncultured Collinsella sp.
CCGCACGGCCTCCGAGCGCTTCAACGCCACGCGGATCCGTGCGAACAGCTCCTCAATCGCAAACGGCTTGGTCAGGTAATCGTCGGCGCCGGCATCGAGCCCGGCCACCTTGTCCATCACGGCATCGCGCGCGGTGACCATTATCACCGGCACATCCTTGTGCTTGCGGACGCGCCGCAGGACCTCCATGCCGTTGAGCTGCGGCAACAGCACATCGAGCAGAATAAGATCGTAGTTGCGCTCCAGCGCCAGGTCCACGGCGGTGCGGCCATCGGCGGCGTGTTCCACCTGGTAGCCCTCGTGCTCCAGCTCGAGCGTCACAAAGCGGGCGATTTTCTCCTCGTCCTCTACGATCAGGATCCGTGCCATGCGTGCCCCCGTTTGCGATTACTTGTCGTCGTTCAGATTTTGCTTGATGTCGTTCGCGGCGTCGGCGGCGTGATCCATAAGGTTGTTGATGCTGCCGGGCACGTCGCCGTCGCTATCGATGCGGTAACGCATGCCAAAGAACAGGCCGATCAGTATCAGCCATATCGTGGCGCCCCAGGCAAACAGGGCGATGATGGGGATCAGGATGGGGATGTTGAGGATGATTGCATCGCGGCGCGTGGCGATAAACTTGGTGTCCAGGCTCAGGCGGAAGAGCTTTTTGAGGTACTCCCATACGCTGTCCATCTTCTTGGAGAAGTCGGTCTTTTCGCTCGACTTCTCGTAGGCGGCCTGCGCGGCGACCATCTCGGCCGAGGGTTCGTCGACCGGCGCGGACTCGGTGGCGGCGTGCGCCGACGTGGTCTGGGTCTTGCCTTGCGACTCGAGCCAAATGATGGCGTCCAAAACGTTGCCGTCGGCGGCGTCGAGCGCGGCTTTGGCATCGGTGTAGCTTACGTTGCACTTGGTGCGGATGGTTTCAACTTTTTCGAGGTCGTCCATGACCTGTCCTTTCGTTCGATGGGCGCGACGCCGGGCGATCTGCCCGGGCGCGAGCGTTGCGTTCGGCGGCCTGCGTTGCGCGGCGCCGCCCCGCCCTTGGTCGAACTCTATAGTGCAGGTTATAGATTAAGCGATTCTTGAGCCAAGATTAACGTTGGATGAGTTTTTGGGTAGCGGTGGGAAAAGTATTAGACCTCGATAGCGGGGGATGTGGTGCCGGTGCAAAACGGCGTCAAAGGTTGGTCGAGCAGGCGGTTTCTCCATTGATGTCCGCACAGCATGTGACACTTACCCTGCCGCCCCGCTCTGCCGCGGCGGCATGCGTCTGAACAACGACTCTCTAAGGAGTTCGATACCGATGAGTGACAACGCAAAGCATCTCGCAAAGAAGTGCGTAAAGGACGCGGGGCCGTGCCTCGCGCTGTGCGTAGCCGGCGCAGCGGTCGCGCTGCTGGCTGTTCTGGGGCCGTTCGACGTGCTCCGAAGTGCCAGCTTTCTGCATGTTTGCATGGCTCTTGCCGGCGCCACGATGACCGGCGGCGTGCTCGATCTGATCTTTTGGGTGTTTGACCCGTTTGGATGGAAGAGCGAGGGGTAGGTCCCAAAGGATGGAAGGGCTGGAACGGTTGACTTAGTGATCGTGCAGAATGTGGGCTAGCGACTTACAGGGAAGTGGTGATCCGATGACGGTCTATGTGAGGGCGATATTCACGGCGGCGTCGACATGCAAAAGCTTCGCGACTGGGATCTTGGGGATGGTCTGACAAGTGACGACTATCTCATCATCGCGGGCGACTTTGGCTTTCCGTGGGATTTCTCTGCCGAGGAATGTGCCGACATCGCCTGGCTGGAGTCGCGCCCCTATACCGTGCTGTTTGTCGACGGCAACCACGAGCGTTTCGATCACTGGTCGGAGCGCCCCATGGAGCTGTGGCACGGCGGCCTGACGCAGCGTCTGTCGGACACCTCGCCCATCCGACGCCTGACGCGCGGTGAGGTTTTTGAGCTCGACGGCTCAACGATCTTTACCATGGGCGGCGCCACGAGCGTGGATAAGGAATACCGCATTCCGTATTCCAGCTGGTGGCCGCAGGAGCTGCCGGACGAGCGCAACTTTGAGGAGGCGCGGGCAAAGCTCGACAGCGTGGGTTGGAAGGTCGACTATGCGATCACCCATACCTGCTCCACGCGCATGCTTTCGCCCACGCTTTACCCGGCACCTGGCTGGAATTATCCCGATGTCGATCGACTCACCACGTTTTTCGACGAGCTGGAGGACCACCTGGACTACAAGCGCTGGTACTACGGGCATTTTCATCGTGACGCCAACCCAGCCGAGTGCCACACCGTGCTCTACGACTGTATTGTCCGCCTGGGCGACGAACTCCAGCCCTGGGATGTCGCGTAGGGGCGGGGTGGCTGGCTACTCGACCGTTACAGTGATGTTTTCCCGATGCGTGCGGATAACATCCCAGCTAAAGTGCTCGACCAGCTGCTCGGCAGAGCGCGGTGTGGCGTCCGGCGCGATGCCTGTTTGCCCGGCGAGCCAGCCCAGTAGTGCCTCGGGCGCGCCAAAGCGGGTGCGGAGCTCGCCCAGGTCCAGGTCGCGGTCGCGCTTGGAAAGGCGGCGGCCATCCGGCGACATGAGCAGCGGAATGTGCGCGTAGTGCGGCGTGGGAAGTTCCAGCAAATGCTGCAGGTAGATTTGGCGCGGCGTGGAGCCCAGCAGATCGCATCCGCGCACGACCTCGGTGACGCCCATGGCAGCGTCGTCGACCACCACGGCTAGCTGGTAGGCAAAAACGCCGTCGCTGCGGCGCACCAAAACGTCGCCGCATTCGGTGGCGAGTGCTTCGCATTGGGCTCCATACGTGCGGTCCACGAATTCGATCACATCGTTTGCGAGGTCGTCGACGGCGGGTACGCGCAGGCGCGTGGCCGGAGCGCGCAGAGCGCTGCGGCGGGCAACCTCCTCGGCAGAAAGGTCTCGGCAGGCGGCGCGGTAGATGGGCGTGCCGTCGCTCGCGTGCGGCGCGCTCGCGGCGTGGAGTTCGGCACGCGTGCAAAAACAAGGATAGGTGAGGCCGGCGTCTTGCAGCTGACGCAGGGCGTCCTCGTACAGATCCAGGCGATCGTGCTGGTAGTAGGGGCCTTCGTCCCATTCCAGTCCCAGCCAGGCCAGGTCGTCAATCAATTGAGTGGCAAGTTCCGGGCGCTTGCAGCGATCGTCCAGGTCCTCGATGCGCAGCACGATGCTGCCGCCTTGGCTGCGGGCCGAAAGCCACGAGCACAGGCAGCTGAACACGTTGCCCAAGTGCATACGGCCCGAGGGCGACGGGGCAAAGCGGCCCACGACGGGGGTGGGCGCTGCCGTTGCTGGTGCGTCCGCGGCGTGTGTTGCTATGTTGCGTGCGTTGATATCCATGCGGACGAGTATAGCGCGGGGCTTGGCAGGGAAGGCGTTGCTGCGCTCACAAGTTGGCGGCGGTACGCATTGCGCACGGTGGGTTTGCGGCTCAAGGTCTCGATCGCTGCGTACCGACTTAGCCTCACAAACGACAGAAACCCCGGCAGCTCTTCGCAACTGCCGGGGTTTCCGCGGAAAAGGGGGACATGATCCTCGAGCGAACGGCAAAGGGGCAAACCGTTTTCGCTCAACTGCTTTATGCCCCTCGGCTGGCGGCTCAATCAGCGCGTGCCGCGCCCACACAAAGCCGCTACACCTGTGACGGAGCTGTGAAGTGGTATCTATTGCCGGGGCGGGCTATGCCAAGGGTGTCCCTAATGACTAGTCATTTAAGAACGTCCCCAATGACTAGCTGCCGGGGTGCGGGTGTGACTTTCATCCCGTTTGGCGCTCCGGTCGCCTAGATGTTCGCCATGCGTACCCGCAAACGTGGGACAATGGCGCTGTTGGTTTTACAGACAAAGGATGTGCCTATGAACACCCTCGCCGCCAAAGTCAGCCGGCAGCGCCACCTGTTTGCGCGATTCGCTTCCGTCTGCGTGCTCGTCGCGCTCGCGTTGTTGCTGCTGCCTGTCGCCGCGCACGCCGACGGCTACTCCATGACCCAAACCTATATCGGCGCCACGGTCGAGGCCGACGGCTCGCTGACCGTTGTCGAGGGGCGCCAGTTTGATTTCGATGACGACATCAACGGCGTGTTTTGGGAGATCAATACGGGCACCAACCAGCAGGGCGGTACGGCGGGTGTCGATGTGCTGAGCGTCGAGGAGGAGGACACCGCGTTCAACAAAGTCGATAGCGCGAACAAGGGTGACTCTGGCGTCTATACGGTCGAGCAGACTGGTGACGGCGTAAAGATCAAGGTTTTCAGCCCCCACGAGAGCGGCGATAGCGCGATCTATTACGTGAGCTACACCATGACCGGTGCGGTTATGAACTGGGCCGATACCGCCGAGCTCTATTGGAAATTCGTGGGCGACGGCTGGTCCGCGGATTCCGATGACGTCGAGATGGAAGTGCACTTCGCAAATGCCGCTGCCGGGACGGCGGCCGTCAAGGGCGATAACTTCCGCGCGTGGGGCCACGGTCCGCTGACGGGTGACGTATCGCTCGATGCGGACGAACCCATGGTCACCTATACCATTCCCTGCGTGCATCAGGGCGAATTCGCCGAGGCACGCATCGCCTTCCCCAGCGACTGGGTGCCGCAGCTTGCCGCCTCGGGCGAAGAACGCATGTCAACGATCCTGGGCGAAGAGAAGGAATGGGCCGACGAAGCTAACGCCCGCCGCGCTCACGCTCGCATGATTGCCAATGTACTTGCCGTGCTAAGTGTTGTCGCGGCGGTGGCCTTTACCGGCACAATCGTTGTGCTCAAGCTGCGCCGCCGCAAGCCAAAGCCGCTTTTCCAGGACGAATATTTCCGCGATGTGCCTTCGGCCGACCATCCCGCCGTGCTTTCGGCCCTCATGAGCTGGAACGAGGTGCCCGATCAGGCATATATCGCCACGCTCATGAAGCTCACCGACGACCGTGTGATCAAGCTGGAGCAGGCGACCGTGACCAAGGCCAAGAAAGGCCTGATGGGGCGTGAAAAAGAAGAGCAGACGTATCGCGTGACGGTGAGTGATGCGGGCTGGAAGTCGGCCAAGGGCATTGACCGCATGGTGCTCAAGGTCTTCTTTGCCGGTGCTAAGCCCGACGAGAACGGCGATCGCTCGCGCACGTTTGACGAGCTGCAGCACTACGTCAAGCAGCACGCTACGCCCGTGGGCGACAAGCTCGAGGACTATCAGAACACCGTTAAGGGCAAGCTGGCCGATAGCGAGTACGTTGCCTCGGACGGCATTGTCGCAATGGTGTTTTGCCTGGTTCTCGGTATTCTGATCGCCTGTGTTCCCGCGGGATCCATCTTCTTTACCGACGGCGCGCAGGCGAACATTGTCGCCGCGGTTATCTCGGTGCCGATTGTGCTGGTGGGTATTGGCGTGGGCCTTACGTTCCGCCGCTTTACGCCGGAGGGCGCCGAGGTGGCGGCTCGCTGCAAGGCGCTCAAGCATTGGCTTGAGGATTTCACGCGCCTAAAGGAAGCCGTTCCGGGCGATTTGGTACTGTGGAATAAACTTCTGGTGATGGGTGCGGCGCTGGGCGTATCGAAGGAAGTCCTGCGTCAGCTTGCCGAGGCCGTGCCGCCCGAGGTGCGCGAGGCCGACGGTTTCTACGACAATTACCCCTGCTACTGGTGGTACTACCATCATTACGGTACCGAGTCGCCGCTCGATTCGTTCGATGACGTGTATCACGAGAGCATCCGTGAGCTGGCTTCGAGTTCCGATAGCTCGAGCGGCGGCGGCGGTGGCGGCTTCTCGGGCGGCGGAGGCGGCGGCGTCGGCGGAGGCGGCGGCGGAACGTTCTAACGGTCGTAAATTATGGGATGGGCTTTTCTCGACAGCCGTCGGGGAAAGCCCATCCCCTTTTTACGCGCTACCTACGAAGACTGTCCCCAGCGACTAGTCATTTAAGAACGTCCCCAACGACTAGGTGCGGTTGCTGCCAAGGACCGTCCCCAAGTGCCGGCACAGACGATATGAGCAGGACATAAAAACATTGAGAGCCCCTGCTGCATGAAAGACCGCGGATTAGGCCGACAATGGTGAGTGTCTAATCCAACCGTGGCGGCCACGCCGCATTCATGGAAGGGGCTCCCATGCTCGATACTACCACCTTCATCGGCCTCGACGTCCACGCCCGCTCGATAAAGGCCGTCTCCCTCGACGTCATGACCGGGGAGGTACGTGCCGCGACCTTCGGCTACGACGCCGGCGCCGTCGCGGGGTGGGTCCGTTCCGTGGACCCCAGGGCCAGGTGCGTGTACGAGTCCGGGGTCACGGGCTTCGACCTGCAGAAGAGGCTTTCCGGCCTGGGGGTCGACTGCGTGGTCGGCGCCGTCTCGAAGATGATCAAGCCCAGCGCGGACAGGCGCAGGAAGAACGACCGCAACGACGCCGAGTTCCTCGCCCGCATGCTGTCGGTCGGCAACGTGGTCGAGGTGTGGGTCCCCGACGACGAGTGCGAGGCCGCCCGCGACCTGACCAGGGCGCTCGAGGACGCGAGGGACGACCTCTCGCGCTCGAAGCAGCGGCTCTCCAAGTTCCTGCTCAGGCACGGGCTCGCCTTCGACGAGAGGACGCCCACCGGCCGCAGGAAGGGCAACTGGACCCGGGCGCACTGGTCCTGGATCGAGTCGATAGGGTTCGCGGAGAGGGCCGACAACGACGTGCTCGCCTACTACGTCGACGCGGTCAGGCGGGCGGCGGAGGAGAAGGCGAGGCTCGAGGGGCTCGTCGAGGCCGAGGCCCGCAAGCCCAGGTGGAGGAAGAGGGTCGACTCCCTCCGCTGCCTCAAGGGCGTAGACACCGCGTCCGCCGCCGACCTCGTGTTCGAGGCCGGCGAGTTCTCGAGGTTCGGGAACGCCCGCTCGTTCGCGGCGTGGGTCGGCCTGACGCCCTCCGAGCACTCCAGCGGGGAGAGCGACCGCAGGGGCGCGATCACCAAGGCCGGCAACAAGCACCTGAGGAAGACGCTGGTCGAGGCCGCGTGGCACTACCTGACGTGCTCGGGGCGGCCGAAGGACCTCGCCAGGGGCCAGGCCCCGGACCGGGGCGCCCGGAGGCATGCCGCCAAGGGCGTGCGGAGGCTGGCCGAGAGGCGGGAGGCGCTGCTCGC